>JACMOY010000230.1 GCA_014377795.1 Actinomycetota bacterium
CGCTACTGGGGCAGCCCGATCCCGGTGTGGACCAGCGACGACCCGGCCTACCCGCGCACCGACGTGTACGGCTCGCTGGACGAGCTGGAACGCGACTTCGGCGTCCGACCGACCGTCCTGCACCACCCGCACGTCGACGAGCTGACCCGCCCGAACCCCGACGACCCCACCGGACGCTCGACGATGCGCCGGGTGCCCGAGGTGCTCGACTGCTGGTTCGAGTCCGGCTCGATGCCGTTCGCCCAGGTGCACTACCCGTTCGAGAGCAAGGACTGGTTCGAGCACCACTACCCGGGTGACTTCATCGTCGAGTACATCGGCCAGACCCGCGGGTGGTTCTACACGATGCACGTGCTGGCGACGGCACTGTTCGACCGGCCGGCGTTCCGCAGCTGCGTGAGCCACGGCATCCTGCTCGGCGACGACGGCCGCAAGATGAGCAAGAGCCTGCGCAACTACCCCGACGTGCGCGAGGTCTTCGACCGCGACGGCTCGGACGCGATGCGCTGGTTCCTGATGAGCTCGCCGGTGCTGCGCGGGGGCAACCTCGTCGTCACCGAGCGCGGCATCCGCGACGGCGTCCGCCAGGTGCTCATCCCGCTGTGGAACGCCTGGTACTTCTTCTCGTTGTACGCCAACGCCTTTGATGGCGGCAACGGGTACGAGGCGCAGTGGTCGACGGCGTCCACCGACGTTCTGGACCGGTACCTGCTGGCCAGGCTGCGCGGGTGCGTCACCGGGGTGCAGGCCCAGCTCGACGCGTACGACGTCAGCGCCGCCTGCGCGACGGTGCGCGACTTCCTGGACGTGCTGACCAACTGGTACATCCGGCGCTCTCGCGAGCGCTTCTGGGGTGAGGACGACACCGCTGCGTTCGACACCCTCTACACCGCGCTCGAGGTGCTGACGCGGGTGGCGGCGCCGCTGCTGCCGCTGACCACCGAGGAGGTCTGGCGCGGCCTGACCGGTGGGCGCAGCGTGCACCTGACCGACTGGCCGGACGCCACCGACCTGCCGGACGACCCCGAGCTGGTCACCGCCATGGACCGTGCCCGCGACGTCTGCTCGGCGGTGCTCGCGCTGCGCAAGTCCGAGGGTCTGCGGGTGCGACTGCCGCTCCAGTCGGTCACGGTCGTCAGTGCCGAAGCCGCTGTGCTGCAGAGGTTCGCGTCACTGGTGGCCGACGAGGTCAACGTGCGCGAGGTGCGTCTGCTCGGCCTCGCCGACGCGGGTGACGTCGGGGTGCGTGAACGGCTGACGGTCAACGCGCGCGCCGCTGGGCCGCGGCTCGGCAAGACCGTGCAGGCCGTCATCCGGGCCAGCAAGGACGGCGACTGGCAGCTGGCGGACGACGGCACCGTGACTGCCGGTGGGGTCGAGCTCGTCGACGGCGAGTACCAGCTCGACACCGTCGTCGAGGGCGGGGCCGCCGTCGAGCGCCGGGCGGTAGGCACGTTGCCGCGCGAGGGTTTTGTCGTCCTCGACACCGCGGTCACGCCCGAGCTCGAGGCGATCGGTCTGGTGCGCGACGTCGTCCGCGCCGTGCAGCAGGCCCGGCGCGAGGCCGGGCTGCACGTCAGCGACCGGATCCGGTTGACGGTGGTCGCCGACCCGCCGGTGTGGGAGGCGCTGGTCGAGCACCAGGCGCAGCTGCTCACCGAGACCCTCGCGGTGCAGGCCGGGCTGTCCGGCGACCTCACCCAGCTGCAGCCCGGTGACGGCGTCAGCGAGGCCACCGTCGGCGACGGGTTCGCCGTCCGGGTGCGCGTCGAGAAGGCGTCATGACCGACGACGCCCTCACCGCCCGGCTGCGCGAGGTCGAGCAGCTGGTGCTCGGCCGCGCCCCCGAGAACGACGTCGACCCCTCGCTCGAGGCGATGGCCGAGCTGATGGACCTGATGGGCCAGCCGCAGCGCGCGTACCCGGTCGTGCACGTGACCGGCACCAACGGCAAGACCAGCACCGCGCGGATGATCGAGCGGCTGCTGCGCGAGCTGGGGTTGCGCACCGGCCGGTTCACCAGCCCACACCTGGTCGACGTGCGCGAGCGGATCGCCTTCGACGGCGAGCCGGCCGACGCCGAGCGGTTCGTGGCGGCCTGGGACGACGTCGCGCCGTACCTCGCCATCGTCGACGAGCGGGCGCGGGCCGCCGGTGAGCCGCTGATGAACTACTTCCAGGTGCTGACCGCGATGGCCTTCTCCGCCTTCGCCGACGCGCCCGTCGACGTCGCCGTGGTCGAGGTGGGCCTGGGCGGCACCTGGGACTCGACCAACGTCGCCGACGGCCAGGTCGCCGTGGTCACGCCCATCGGTATCGACCACGAGCGCCTGCTGGGCTACACCGTCGACGCGATCGCCGCCGAGAAGGCGGGGATCATCAAGGACGGCGCCGCCGCGGTGATCGCCCTGCAGCCGCCCGAGGCCGCCGCGGTGCTCGGTGAGCGGATCGCCGCGGTCGGGGCCGGGGCGCTGGTCGAGGGCCAGCAGTTCGGGGTGCTGCAGCGCGAGGTCGCGGTCGGCGGCCAGGTCGTGACGCTTCGCGGGCTCGGCGGCGACTACGCCGACCTGTTCCTGCCGCTGCACGGCGCGCACCAGGCCCACAACCTGGCATGCGCGCTCGCGGCGGTCGAGGCGTTCTTCGGTGGGGGCGAGCAGCCGCTCGACCTCGACCTGGTGCGCGAGGCGGTGGCGGCGATGACCTCGCCCGGCCGCCTCGAGGTGGTGCGCACCAGCCCGACCGTGGTCGTGGACGCCGCCCACAACCCGGCGGGCGCGGTCGTCGTGGCCGAGGCCGTCGGCGAGGCGTTCTCGTTCCGTCGCCTGGTCGGCGTGGTCGGGGTGCTTCTCGACAAGGACGCCGCCGGCATCCTCGAGGCGCTCGAGCCCGTGCTCGACGAGATCGTCGTGACCCGGACCACGTCCCCGCGGGCCACCGACCCGGACGACCTGGCCGCCACCGCGCGAGACGTGTTCGGCGATGACCGCGTGCACGTAGCCCGCTCGCTGCCCGACGCGATCGACCTGGCCGTCACCTTGGCCGAGCAGGACGGCGAG
>JACMOY010000231.1 GCA_014377795.1 Actinomycetota bacterium
AGGCCGCTGGCGTCGGCGCTGATCGTGGTGGTGACCATCGACGCGACACCCGAGGTGCCGATCGAGACGATGACGTCGCCGTCGACTGCACCGAGCCCGAGTGCGGCGGCCATGTTGTCGCCGGTGCCCGCGCCGATCACGGCGCCGGACGACGGCACGTGCCCCACGATCTCGGCCGGCCCCGCCACGCGCGGCAGGTCGGCGTCGTGGCCGAGCGCCGTGGCTGCGAGGTCGGGGCGCCAGGCGTCGTCGCGGGGTGACCAGTAGCCCGTGCCGGACGCGTCGCCGCGGTCGGTGGTGGGTGCCGCCTCGCGCCCGGACAGGTGCCAGGTCAGGTAGTCGTGGGGGAGCAGGACGCGCCGGATGCGCTGCGCCACCTGCGGTTCGTGGTCGCGGACCCAGCGCAGCTTGGTCACGGTGAAAGAGGCGACGAGCACACTGCCGACGGCGTCGGCGCAGGCCCGCGGTCCGCCCATCTCGACGATCAGGTCCTGGGCGGACGGGGCGGATCGGGTGTCGTTCCACAGCAGCGCGTCGCGCACCGGCTCGCCGTCGTCGTCCAGGGCCACCAGGCCGTGCTGCTGGCCGCCGACGGCCACGGCCGCGGCGCGCGGGAGCAGACCCTGCCCCGCGGCGTCGACAGCCGCCAGCCAGGCGCGGGGATCGACCTCGGTGCCGTCGGGGTGCGCGTGGCGTCCGGTCTCGACCGTCGAGCCGTCCTCCGCCCGCAGCAGCAGTGCCTTGGACGACTGGGTCGACGAGTCGATCCCCAGTACGAGGTCCATGGTCATGAGTGCTCCCAGCGACGTCGGTGGGTGGTCTGATGTCGTGACCATGTTCGTACGAGTCGTGAACGAAGTCAATGACCTGTGGGTGGGGCAGACTGTCGCGGTGCCTGACGCCCGCCTGCCCCCCGGCTGGCCGAGCCCGGTGCGCCCCCCGGGAGCCGCCGGGTGGGAGCGGTCGGCGGTGGCGTGGCTGCTCGACCAGTGCCCCCCGGAGTACCGCGCCCACCGGGCCATCACCGGGCAACCGGTGGCGCTGGCGTGGCTGGCGGCGCACCACGTGCTGGCCCAGGGCCGGGCGAACACCGCGGCCCGGGCGGTCGCGCGCGCTGATCTGCGCGACGTGCTGGCGGCCCACGAGCTCGAGGCGGTCGTCACATCACTCGAGCACGAGCACGCGCGGCTGCTGGCGACCCATCGCGCTGTCGGGCTGGTGCAGGACGCGTTGCGTGGCCTGGACTACGTGCCGCGCCTGTAGCGCCTCAGGCCAGCAGCTCGAGCTGCGGCACGACCTGATCGGGCGCCGGCATCATCGCGATCTCGGCGGCGACCCCGGCCGCTGCGGTGCGAAACCCCGCGTCGGCGATCAGCCGCCGGACGGCGTCCGCGATGGTCAGCGCCGTTGCCTCACCAGGGGCCAGCACCAGTCCCAGGCCACCTCGCTCGGCGGCGCTGGCGTTGCGGAACTGGTCGGCCGCCTGCGGCAGGCACAGCTGGGGCACCCCGTTCGCGAGGGCGCCGAGGAACGTGCCCGACCCGGTGTGCGACACCACGACGGCGCAGCGCGGCAGCAAAGCGGCCTGGTCGACCCAGCTGGCGACGGTGATGTGCGGGGGCTGCACGCCGAGGGCGGTGGGGTCACCGGCCGGCCCGACGGCCACGACCGCCCGGACGTCGAGGTCGGCGAGGCCGGCGACCGCGACCGCGAGCGCTCCCGTGTGGGCGCGGACCGTGCCGAGGGTGACGTACACCAGCGGTGAGTCACCCGCCGGCTCATCCAGCGCACGCGTCGGTGCGGCCGCGTGGGCGACGGGACGCAGTGGCAGTCGTACGGGGATGTGGTCGAGCGACTGGGTCTGCACCGACGGTGGGCAGATGTCGATGTACGCGGTCAGGTACGAACCGGCGTACGGCGGCAGCGGTCGGTCGTGTTCGGCCCACAGGTCAGCAAGTCGCTCACCGGCCGCTGCCACGAACGCCGCGGGCACCGCCCCGCCGAACGCGTGCGTCACCGACGGGACCCCCAGGACCGCGGCCACGAGAGCCGATCCCAGCTCTCCCTGCTCGTGCACCATCAGGTGCGGCCGGAAGTCGCGGGCCAGTGGCAGCAGGTCGGCGACCATGGGGGGCGTCGCCCACGCGCCGAACATCGCCGGGTACGCGTGGGCCGCCCGCTGCGCAGGAGGGACGTCGGCCACCTCGGCGACCAGGCGAGCCTCGACGCCGACGACACCGGCGGTGTCCAGACCAGCTGCGACAGCGGGCAGACCGGCCGCGGCCACCAGTGGGACGGCGGGCTCGTTGGTCGCCCAGAGCACCTGGTGACCGGCGTCCACCAGGGCCCGCGCCAGCGGGATCATCGGGAAGACGTGGCCGTGGCCCCACGTCGAGGAGAACAGCACGCGCACGTCGACCGTCCCTTCGTGCCCCGGACGCCCGCGGCGGCTGGCCCGACCATACGGCGTCGCGCACCGCCCGCGGAAGGCGTCACCGCTCGCGTCGGCCGGGCTGCTTCGCGGGGCGCCGCCTACACTCGAAGTCATGACGCGAGGCTCGCTCCTGGACCCCATCCGGGGACCCCGGGACCTGCGCCGGCTGAGCGCTGACGACATGGTGCTGCTCGCCGAGCAGGTGCGCACCTTCCTCATCGGCCAGGTGTCGCGCACCGGTGGGCACCTGGGCCCGAACCTGGGCGTCGTCGAGCTGACCCTCGCCATCCACCGGGTCTTCGACTCACCCCGCGACACCGTGATCTTCGACACCGGGCACCAGTCCTACGTCCACAAGGTGCTCACCGGTCGCCAGAACTTCTCTCACCTGCGGCAGGCGGGTGGCCTGTCGGGCTACCCCAGCCGCGCCGAGAGCGTCCACGACGTCGTCGAGAACTCGCACGCGTCGACGGCGGTCTCGTGGGGCGACGGGGTGGCCAAGGCCTACCGGCTGCGGGGCGAGCACGACCGCCACGTGGTGGCGGTCATCGGTGACGGCGCGCTCACCGGCGGCATGGCGTGGGAGGCCCTGAACAACATCGCCACCGACAAGACCTTGCCCCTGGTCGTCGTGGTCAACGACAACGAGCGCTCGTACGCGGCGACGACCGGCGGACTGGCCGAGCACCTGGCCACCCTGCGCACCACCGGCGGCTACGAGCGGTTCCTGGCCTGGGGCAAGCAGACCCTCAGCCGCACGCCGGTCGTGGGCGGTGCCGTCTACGGCACGCTGCACGGGATGAAGAAGGGCCTGAAGGACATCGTCGCGCCGCAGGGCATGTTCGAGGACCTCGGGCTGAAGTACCTCGGCCCGGTCGACGGTCACGACCTCGTCGCCCTCGAGCACGCACTGCGCCGCGCCCGCGAGTACGGCGGTCCCGTCCTGGTGCACGTGCTGACCCAGAAGGGGCGCGGCTACGAGCCGGCCATGACCGACGAGGCCGACCGGTTCCACGCCGTCCCGCCGAACATCGACCCCGAGACCGGCGTCCCGCTCGCGGCATCGGACGCCGTCACGTGGGGCGGGGTGTTCGCCGACGAGATGCTCGCCGTCGGTCACGACCGGCACGACGTGGTCGCGACGACCGCCGCCATGCTGATCCCCGTCGGCCTGCACCTGTTCGCCGAGGCCTACCCCGAGCGGGTCTTCGACGTCGGGATCGCCGAGCAGCACGCCGCGACCAGCGCCGCCGGCCTGGCGTTCGGTGGCCTGCACCCCGTCGTCGCCCTCTACGCCACGTTCTTGAACCGCGCCTTCGACCAGGTGCTGATGGACTGCGCGCTGCACCGCGCTGGCGTGACCTTTGTCCTGGACCGGGCCGGGGTCACCGGCACCGACGGGGCCAGCCACAACGGCATGTGGGACATGTCGATGCTGCAGGTGGTGCCCGGCCTGCGCCTGGCGGCGCCGCGCGACGGCACGAGGCTGCGCGAGCAGCTGCGCGAGGCGCTGGACGTCGACGACGCGCCGACCGTCATCCGTTATCCCAAAGGCGCTGTGCCACAGGACATCCCAGCGCTCCGGCGTGAGGGCGGCGTCGACGTCCTGCACGAGTCCGCGTCCCCGGACGTCCTGCTCGTCGGCGTGGGCTCGATGGCGGCGACGGTGCTCGACGTGGCCGGACGCCTAGCGGCACATGGCATGCAGGCCACCGTGGTCGACCCGTGCTGGGTCATGCCGGTCGACCCGGCGCTGGTGTCCATGGCGCGCTCACACCGCCTGGTCGTCACCGTGGAGGACAACTCGCGGGTCGGTGGGGTGGGAGCCCGCCTTGCGCAGGAGCTGCGGCACGCCGGGATCTGGACCCCGCTGGTCGACCTCGGCATCCCGCCGGAGTTCCTCGAGCACGGCGAGCGCGGGGCCATCCTCGCCGACCTCGGCCTGACCGCCCAGGGCATCACCCGCCGGGTCGTCGAGGAGCTTGCCCGGCTCGAGCCCGACCTCGAGGGGTCGGCGTCCATCGGCGAGGCGATCCAGCAGCAGGACCGGCGCGACAGCGCGTTCGGCGACCACGCCTGAGCGTCGTCGGTGGCATCCGGCAGGATGCGGGCATGAACCTGCTCACTGCGCTCGACGTCGCCCGCGTCCGATCGGCCTTCCCGGCCCTTGCGCTCGGGGTCGCCCACTTCGACGGGCCTGGCGGTTCGCAGGTGCCCCGGTCGGTGGCGGACGCCGTCGCCGACACGATGGTCGCCGGCCTGGCCAACCGCGGCAGCGTCACGGCCGCCGAGCGGCGGGCCGACGAGGTCGTGCTGGCCGCCCGGGCCGCGGTCGCCGACCTGGTCGGGGGCCAGCCGGCCGGGGTGGTGTTCGGCCGGTCGATGACCCAGCTCACCTACGACCTCGCCCGGTCGCTCGCCAAGGGTTGGGGGCCCGGCGACGAGGTGGTGGTCACCCGGCTCGACCACGACGCCAACATCCGACCCTGGGTGCAGGCGGCCGAGGCGGTGGGGGCGACCGTGCGGTGGGCCGACTTCGACCCGGTGACCGGCGAGCTGGCGGTCGACGTTGTTGCGGGGCTGCTCAGCGAGCGCACCCGCCTGGTCGCGCTGACCGCGGCGTCCAACCTGATCGGCACCCGACCGGACGTGGCGGCCGTCGCCGCCGCTGCGCACGCCGTCGGCGCCCAGGTGCACGTCGACGGGGTGCACCTGACCCCGCACGTCCCCGTCGACGTGGTCGCGTCGGGCGCCGACTTCTACGTGTGCTCGCCGTACAAGTTCTTCGGCCCCCACCTGGGCGCGCTCGTCGCCGCACCCGAGGTGCTGCAGGGGATCCGGCCCGACAAGCTGCTGCCCTCCAGCGACGCGGTGCCCGAACGCTTCGAGCTCGGGACGCTGCCGTACGAGCTGCTGGCCGGGACCACGGCGGCGGTCGACTTCATCGCCGACCTGGTCCCGGGCGAGGGGTCTCGTCGTGAGCGGGTGCTCGCCTCGATGCAGGTCGTCGAGCAGCACGAGGACCAGCTGGTCGAGCGGTTGGTCGGGGGGCTGGCGGCGATCGAGGCCGTCACCCTGCACACCCACCCGGCACGGCGCACGCCCACGGTCCTGTTCTCGGTGGCCGGGCGCACCCCCCGCGAGGTGCACGAGTCGCTCGCCGCCCGGGGCGTCAACGCCCCCGGCGGCAGCTTCTACGCCCTCGAGGCCTCGCGCCACCTGGGGCTCGGCGACGCGGGCGCCGTGCGCGCCGGTCTCGCGCCGTACACCGACGCGGACGACGTCGACCGTCTGCTCGAGGCCGTCACCGAGGCGGCCCGATGACCGGCCGGGCGGTGCTGGTCACCGGGGCCGCCCGCGGCATCGGTCGGGCCGTGGCGACCGCGTTCGCCCAGGCGGGCGACCGGGTGGCGGTGCACTACGGGAGCAGCGCAGACGCCGCCGCCGCGCTCGTCGCCGAGCTGCCCGGCAGCGGTCACGTCCGGGTGCAGGCCGAGCTGGCCGATCCTGCGCAGGTGCAGCGCTGCGTCGACGAGGCAGCCGACCTGCTCGGTGGCCTGGACGTGCTGGTCAACAACGCCGGGGTGTTCGTGGCCCACCCGCCGCTGGAGTCCACCTACGAGCAGTGGCAAGCCGCGTGGTCCACGACGCTGGCCGTCAACCTGGTGGCCGCCGCCAACGCCACGTTCTGCGCCGTCCCGCACCTGCTTGCGCGCGGTGGCGGCGCGGTCGTCAACGTGTCGAGCCGCGGGGCGTTCCGCGGTGAGCCGGCCTGCCCGGCGTACGGCGCGTCCAAGGCCGGGATGAACGCGATGGGCCAGTCGCTCGCCGTGGCCCTGGCGCCGCACGGGATCCGGGTCGGGACGGTCGCACCAGGGTTCGTGCAGACCGAGATGGCCCGCGAGGTGCTCGACGGCCCCGGCGGTGACGCCGTCCGGGCGCAGTCACCGCTGGGCCGGGTCGCCGAGCCGCACGAGGTGGCCGCCGCGGTGCTGTGGCTCGCCTCGCCCGAGGCGGCGTTCTCGACCGGCACGATCATCGACGTCAACGGCGCGTCGTACCTGCGTTAGCGCAGTACGCCCGGCAGCATGGGATCTGCGGCGGCGGCGTCGAGCAGGGCCAGCCGTGCCAGCTGATGCGGCGTCGCCGCGGGCGCGAGCGCGACCTCGTCGGCGGTCACCAGCAGCGGGCGGCTGACGCCGCGGTGCTCGTCGTCGGTCGCCGCAGCGGCCGC
>JACMOY010000232.1 GCA_014377795.1 Actinomycetota bacterium
CGTTCCTGCTCGAGATCCCGGTCGGTGGCGCCGCCATCGCCGTGTGGCTCGTGCACCGGCGCACCGTCGCGGTCGCCGCCGCATGAGGATCGCGCACGTCACCGACTCCTACCTGCCCCGGGTCGGCGGCATCGAGATGCACGTGCACGACCTGGCCACCCAGCAGCGCACGTTGCGTCACGACGTCCGCGTCCTGACCGCCGCGGCGTACGACGGCCCGCGCGGCGAGGTGCCCGTGCTCGCCTACCCCGGCCCGAGCGGTCCGTTGCGGCTGCACGGTTACCGGGCGTTGCACGCCGCGGTGACCCGTGGTGGCTTCGACGTCGTGCACGCCCACCTCTCGCTCATCTCGCCGGTCGCGTGGGTGGCGGTGCGTGCGGCGGTGCGTGCTCGCGTACCGGTCGTGCTGACGATGCACTCCGTCGCACCGGACGCCGGGCAGCTCAGCCCCGTGCTGCGCGCCCTCGACGCCGGTCGGGGCGTGACGTGGACCGCGGTCAGCCAGGTGGCCGCCGCGCCGCTGCGGCTCGCGCTACCCGGGCGGGACGTGGCGGTGCTGCCGAACGGGATCGAGCCCGGCGACTGGCAGCTGCCGCCGCGCCGGTGGCCAGGACGCCCACTCACGGTCGTCAGCGTGGGGCGCCTCGCCCGGCGCAAGCGCGTCGTGCCCCTCGTCGAGGTGCTCGCCCGGGTTCGCGACCTCGTCCCGGCGTCCCAGCAGCTGCGGGCCGTCATCGTCGGGTCGGGGCCGCAGACCGCCGCCGTCCGGCGGGCCGTGCGGCGCCACGGGGTGCAGGACTGGGTCGAGCTCACCGGTCAGCTCAGCCACCCCGCCATCCGCCGGCTGCTGGCCGAGTCGGACGTGTTCTTGGCCCCGGCCCGGTCCGAGTCGTTCGGGCTGGCCGCCCTGCAGGCGCGCTGCGCCGGGCTGCCGGTGGTCGCGATGGCGTGCGGCGGGGTGGGCGAGTTCGTGCAGGACGGGGTCGAGGGGCGGCTGGTCGCCGACGACGACGCGATGGCCGAGGCAACAGCGGCGATCCTGCGTGCACCCGTTGCGCTGCAACGGATGCAGGAGCACAACCGAGCCGTGACGCCGACCATGGCCTGGCGACAGGTGGTCGCCCTGAACCTGGCGGCGTACGCCACCGCCGGCGCCGTCGTCCGCCAGTCGGTCTCGTCGTGACCAGCGACCGGGCCACCTCGGATCGGCTGGCGCACTGATGCGCGTGCTCGTGGTGGACGACGAGGTCGGCCTGGCCGAGACCGTCCGGCGGGGGCTGGCGGCCGACGGGTTCGTGGTGGACGTCGTCCACAACGGCACGGACGCCGTGTGGGCCGCGACCGAGACCGCCTACGACGTCATGGTTCTGGACATCATGCTGCCCGGGCTGAGCGGCTACCGGGTCGTCGAGGAGCTGCGGCGCAAGGCCAACTGGACCCCGATCCTGATGCTGAGCGCCAAGGACGGGGACCACGACCAGACCGACGCGCTCGACCTGGGCGCCGACGACTACCTCACCAAGCCGTTCAGCTTCATCGTCCTGATCGCTCGGCTGCGGGCGCTGATCCGCCGCGGCGCACCCGAGCGGCCGGTCGTGATGGCCGCCGGTGACCTGACCCTGGACCCCGCGCGGCGCCGGGTGCACCGCGGTGACACCGAGCTGCACCTGACCCCCCGCGAGTACGGGCTGCTCGAGTTCCTGATGCACCACCGGGGTGACGTGGTCACCAAGACGCAGATCCTGGACTCGGTGTGGGGCTCGGCCTTCGAGGGCGACCCCAACATCGTCGAGGTCTACGTCCGGTACCTGCGGCGCAAGATCGACGTCCCGTTCGACCGGCGCGCCATCGAGACCGTGCGGGGCATGGGCTACCGGATCGACGCCGCCGGCGGCTGAGCGCTCACGGCGGTGGTTCAGCGGGCAGGTGCACCTCCACCCGGCAGCCGGATCGGCCCGCGCCGAGCCCGGGGCCGGCGGGCAGCACGCGCACCGAGCCACCGTGGGCGTGCACCACCTCGCGCACGATCGACAGCCCCAGCCCGCTGCCCCCGCTGCTGCGCCCACGGCTGGCGTCCAGGCGCACGAACCGCTCGAACACCCGCTCGCGGTCGGCCGCGGCGATGCCGGGACCGTCGTCCTCGACGACCAGCAGCGCACCCGACCCCTGCGCGCGCACGCTCAGCCGCACGGTCCCCTCGGCGTGCTGGGCCGCGTTGTCGGTCAGGTTGGTCACCACCCGGGCCAGCCGCTGCCGGTCACCGACGACCCGCACCGGCGTGACGTGCGCCTGGACGACCAGCAGAGGGCGCGAGCTCAGCCGGCGCTCGCCGTCCCCCACGAGGTCGTCGAGGTCGACGTCCTCGAGGTCCAGCGCCATGATGTGCTCGTCGACCTTGGCCAGCAGCAGCAGGTCCTGCACCAGGCGCTCCATCCGGTCGACCTCCGCGCTCATCAGTGGCGACAGCTCGCGCCACGACACGTCGGTGGTGTCGGCGACGGCCACCTCGAGCGTCGCGCCCAGCGTGGTCAGGGGGCTGCGCAGCTCGTGGCTGGCGTCGGCGACGAACCGTCGCTGGGTGTGCCGGCCCTTCTCCAGCCGGCTCAGCATGTCGTTCATCGTCGTCGCCAGTCGCGCGATCTCGTCGTCCGAGGCGGGCACGGGGATGCGCTCGGCCACGCGGGCGCCACCGATGCGCGCGACCTGCGCGCGGGTCCGCTCGACCGGGGCCAGCGCCCGGCCCACGAGCAGCCAGGTCGCGACCCCGACGAGCAGCAGCAGAACCGGGATCCCCAGCAGCAGCAACGACAGCGCGGTCTTCACCGAACGCTGCTCGGCGGCGAGCGGGGTCGCCACGACGACCTGGTAGGGCTCCCCCTTCGACACGACCCCCGCCACCGCGAGCAGGTACGGCTCGTCGTCCAGCAGGGGGACCGAGCTCGCGCGGATGGGGCGGATCCGGCCGTCCGCCACGCGCACCGACGTCAGCGGTGCTCGCGAGGCACGGGGACTGGACGTCGACACCACCCGGCCGGCCGCGTCGACGACCTGCACGATCTGGCCCTCGCGCGCACCCGCCAGCCTGGTGCCGACCGCTCCGACGCCATCGGTGCGCAGCTGGCTCGCGATCTCTGCCGCGCGGGTGGTCGTTGCCTGCTGGGCGGTCGAGACGAGCGTCCGCTCGAGCAGCAGGACGAAGGCGACCGCTCCGCCGGCGAGGGCGAGTGCCACGACCAGCACGGCCGCGGCGGCCGACTGGGCGCGGACGCCGCGCAACACGCGCGGCGACCCGCGCCGGGGCGGTGGTCGCCGCGCGGGGCTGATCGGCGCGGGGTCTGACTCGGCCTGGGTCACCGCCCCATTCTCGCCCTCGCCCGCGCGGCCCGTGGTCGGGACCAAGTGCCCTACCCGCCGGCATCGCACCGGCGAACCCTGGACACAGGAGCCGACCGGCCCCACCGCTCGA
>JACMOY010000233.1 GCA_014377795.1 Actinomycetota bacterium
CGAGGCCGGTGACGTCAGCCAGCCGGCGCAACCCCTGCTCGTGCTCGGCCGGGGCGACCCCGGGCGCAGCGACCGACGGCGACACCACCGCCACCCGGTCGCTGGGACGTGCCTTCGTCGGGGCTGTGATCTGCATGGCTCATCAGATCACGGCGTCGCGGGGTGGCCGACGAGGTTTCGGCCCCTCACCTGGGTGGTAGCGACCGCGCTCTCGCGACGCCGCGATCGACCCACCACCGCAGCTCCTCGTCGGTGGCCAGCGCCTCGGCGTCAACGTGGCGCCAACCGCTCATCCGGCGTCCGCCCATCTCGTAAGGGCGGGCCTGCGCCACCCGCTCATCGGACTCGTCCAGGGCCGGGTCGACGCGCACCAGCAGACCGCCCTCGCCGCTGACGCTGACGGCCATGGTGCCGTCGACCAGGAACGCCAGTCCGCCGAACATCTGCTTCTCGCTCGCACCGGGCTCGCCTCTCACGAGGTCGCGGATCCGGTCCGCGAGTAGCACGTCGTAGGCCATGCCAGCAGTATCGCGGCCTGCCCTCGAACAGGATGTCGACATGGGGCAGCCCGGTCGACGCACCCCGGCGAGCCACCACGGCGGACGCCGCCACCGTCAGCGGGCGCGTCGGCCACGCAGACCGGAGGCGACCAGGAAGGCACCGACGACAGCGGTGATCGGGCCCACGATCGCCCAGAACGTCACGCCGGTCATCACGCTGCCACCGATCCAGCCCATCCCCTGGCCGCCCCACACCAGCCCGAGGACCACCAGCAGTGCGCCGACGCCGACCAGCACGGTCTTGCTCACGAGTTCTCCTGGGGTGGGTTGGGTGAGGTGCCCATCGTGCCCGACCCCGCGACGGACTCGGCGATGCGGTCGGTCAGAAGCACGCGCTCGGCCTCGTTGCCGGTCATGGTGAGCGCCTCGCGGTAGGCCGCTGCGGCCAGGTGCGGGTCGGCGCCCAGGGCGATGACGAGCTCGAGCGCGGCGGCCAGCCGCACCAAATGGCCGTCGGCGTCGGTGCGGGCCGGACGCACTGGGTCACGACGTTCCTCCCGCCGGCGCACGACCCGGCCGGTCGTCAGGACGACGTTCGAGCCGACCCCGGATCGACACCGGGCCAGGCGCACGATGCCAGAAGCTCGGCGCCGCTTCAGGAGGCTGCCGTGATCGCCTTCTGGATGCGCTGCTCCGACACCGGGTACGCCGTGCGAGACGTCGGAGCGAACAGGCTGACCCTCAGCTCCTGCACCATCCACGCAACCTCGAGCAGGGCTGTCGACGGGGCACGGCCCGCTGGGACGGCGGCCAGTGCGCTGGCGTACAGGGCTTGCACGTGCTCGACGCGGGACTGGGCCGCGCGATCGCGGGCGGGGTCGTCCGGCAGCCGGTCCAGTCGCACGTCCATCGCCTGGACGTGGCGCAGCAGGTCCGCCAGCCGGCCGCGCCCGGCTGCGCTCGCGAACCCGGGGCGCACGGTCTGGTCGAGCTGGGCGCTGAGGTCGGCCAGGGCAGGCAGCACCGCGAGGCTGCGCTCGGCACCGATGCGCGCGCGCACCCGGTGCGCGGTCGACAGGATGCGCTCGACCTCACGCACCACGACCAGGGTCTCGTCGTCCAAGCGCGCTCTGACCGCAGAGGCCAGCCGGGAGAACGCTTCTGGGCTGCGCGCGGGCCCGCCGGCGGCGACGACGAGCGCATTGACAGCGGTGTCGGTGCAGTCGTCGAGCAGCTGGGTGGCGGTCGCGTGCGTGGCCCGGCTCAGGCCGAGCTTGGCCGCGTTGTCGAGGTGGGACAGGACGAAGGGCACGGGCGAGGGCAGCTGCAGCCGCAGGAGCCGGCGGGTCCCTGACCGGTGCGCCGACTCGGCCTCGGCCGCCGTCGCCAGCACGCGCACCCCGACGGTCGAGCCCTCGTCGACGAGCGCCGGGAAGCCCTCGAGCCGGTGACCACCCTGCGTCAGTGCCCGCGTCACCGGCAGCTCGTCCAGCGTCCACGATGTCAGGCCGGTGGCGACCAGGTCGTCGGCGGCCGCGGTCAGCACCTCGTCGAGACGCACGCTCAGCTGCTGCTGCAGGCTGGCGACGTCCTTGCCCTCGGCGAGCCGCTCACCGCGCTCGTCCTCGACCCGCACGGTGACCCGCAGGTGGGCGGGCACCGCGGCCAGGTCCCAGTCCTCGGGTGCGACCCGCGTGCCGGTGAGGTCCTCCAGGGCGTCACCCAGGGCGGCGAGCAGGGGGCCGTCGTCCGGTGAGATGCGTTGCAGCGCCTGGCTTGCACGATCGGGCGCGGGGATGAGGGTCCGACGTACGGCCTTGGGCAGCGCGCGGATCAGGGCGGTCGCGAGCTCGTGCCGCAGTCCGGGGATCTGCCAGTCGAACGCGCCGGCCCCCAGCCGCCCCAGCAACGCCAGCGGCACGTGCACGGTGACGCCGTCCGCCGCCGCCCCGGGCTCGAACTGGTAGGTGACGGCGAGGTCGACGTCACCCACCGGCCAGGACGTCGGGTAGTCGGCCTCGTCGACGGCGTCGGCCTCGTCGGTGGTGAGCATCTCGGGGGTGAAGGTGAGCTGCTCCGGGTCGTCGCGCCGGGCCTTCTTCCACCAGGCGTCGAAGTGCCGTGCCGACACCACGTCGGTAGGGATCCGTCTGTCGTAGAACGAGAACAACGTCTCGTCGTCGACGACGAGACCTCGGCGTCGGACGCGCTGCTCGAGCTGCTCGGCGTCTTCGAGCAGCTCGCGGTTGGCCTGGAAGAAGTGGTGCCGGGTGCGCCAGTCCCCCTCGACCAGCGCGTGCCGGATGAACAGCTCGCGGGACAGCTCGGGGTCGATGCTGCCGTACCCGACCGGGCGCGCCGCGACGAGCGGGATCCCATAGAGCAGCACCTTCTCGCTGGCCATGGCGCTGCCCTGCCGGCTCGACCAGTGTGGCTCGCTGTAGCTGCGGCGCACCAGGTGCGGGGCGAGCCGCTCGGCCCACTCGGGGTCGATCCGCCCGAGGGTGCGACCCCACAG
Source organism: Actinomycetota bacterium (assembly GCA_014377795.1). Classification (GTDB taxonomy): domain Bacteria; phylum Actinomycetota; class Actinomycetes; order Actinomycetales; family Angustibacteraceae; genus JACMOY01. The sequence continues at coordinate 3,019 of JACMOY010000233.1, forward strand.
CCGCGAGGTCTCGATCAGCTCGGCGCCCATCACCCACGTCGGTGGCTTCTTCGCCAGCGCCGACCCCGGCCAGGCCGAGAAGTGCGCGCCCCGGGCCCCCAGGTAGTCCCGCGCGGCGACGTCCCGCAGTCCGATGTGCGACAGCAGCCCCGACAGCAGGGCACGGTGCAACCGGTCGGCGTCGACCGCCGTCCCCGCGTCGGGGGGCGGGCTGACGACCAGGCCCATGCCCGAGACCACCTGGCGCAGCTGGCTGTGCACGTCCTGCCACTCGCGGACCCGCAGGTGGTGCAGGTGCTCGGCGCGGCACAGCCGACGGAACGCACCGGACCCCAGGTCACGTTGCTGCTCCTTCAGGTAGGCCCACAGGTTCAGCCACGACACGAAGTCGGACGTCGGGTCGGCGAACCGGGCGTGGTGGGCGTCGGCCTGTGCCTGCGCCTCGGGGGGCCGCTCGCGCGGGTCCTGGATGGACAGGGCCGCCGCGACGACCAGGACCTCACGCAGGCACCCCTCGCGGTCGGCCTCGACGACCACCCGGGCGATCCGGGGGTCCAGCGGCAGCTGGGCCAGCTGACGACCGACCGCGGTCAGCCGGCGCCGCGGGTCGGGCTGGTCGGGGTCGATGGCACCGAGCTCATGCAGCAGCTGGACGCCGTCCCGCACGCTGCGCCGGTCGGGCGGCTCGACGAAGGGGAACGCGGCGATGTCGCCGAGGCCCAGTGCCGTCATCTGCAGGATCACCGACGCGAGGTTGGTGCGCAGGATCTCGGGCTCGGTGAACTCAGGGCGGCTCTCGTAGTCCTCCTGCGAGTACAGCCGGACGCAGATGCCGTCGGCCACGCGCCCGCACCGACCGGCGCGCTGGTTGGCCGAGGCCTGCGACACCTTCTCGATAGGCAGCCGCTGCACCTTCAGACGCCTGCTGTAGCGCGAGATCCGGGCAGTGCCGGGGTCGACGACGTACCTGATCCCGGGGACGGTCAGCGACGTCTCGGCCACGTTCGTGGCCAGGACGACTCGACGTCCGGTGTGCGGCTCGAAGACGCGGTGCTGCTGGGCGGCCGACAACCTGGCGTACAGCGGCGCAATCTCGGTGTGCCGCAACGACATCGCGGTCAGCGCATCCGCTGTGTCACGGATCTCGCGCTCGCCGGACAAGAACACCAGTATGTCGCCGGGGCCTTCACCGGTGAGCTCGGCCACGGCGTCGCAGACCGCCTGCGTCTGGTCGCGGTCGGGATCGGCGTCCGGGTCGTCAGGGTCGACGACCGGGCGGTAGCGCACCTCGACCGGGTAGGTGCGGCCCGAGACCTCGATCACCGGCGCGTCGTCGAAGTGCCGCGAGAACCGGCCCGGGTCGATGGTCGCCGAGGTGATGACGACCTTCAGGTCGGGGCGCCGCGGCAGCAGCTGCTTGAGGTAGCCGAGCAGGAAGTCGACGTTCAGGCTGCGCTCGTGCGCCTCGTCCAGGATCAGCGTGTCGTAGCGGCTCAGCGTGCGGTCGCGCTGGATCTCGGCGAGCAGGATGCCGTCGGTCATCACCTTGACCAGGGTCGTCTCGCTCGTGCGGTCGGTGAACCGCACGCTCC
>JACMOY010000234.1 GCA_014377795.1 Actinomycetota bacterium
GCCGCCGGGGACAGCGCGGTGCGGGGGGCTGGCAGCCGCCAGCAGGGTGCGGACGGCGTCATCGCCGGCGACCGTCACCACCCGTTCCTCATCCGCCGCGGGGGCCGGTCGGACGTCGGTGCGCAACCAGTCCCAGTCGGCGCCGTCCCCGACGCGCACCCCGTCGCCGAGCACCTGCAGCGTGCCCCGGGGCACGGTGACCCGCACCGGCTCTGCGACCGGCACGAGGCACCTGACCGCGCGGGCGGCCGCGGTCGGCGTCCCGACGACCGTGACGGTCCGCCGACCCTGGCGGTCGAGCCGATCGAACGCGACCGCCGCGTCGACCACCCAGCCGCGCGGCGTCCGGGCCGGGTCGACCTGCCAGCGCACGTACGGGTCGTCGCCGCTGGCCGCGAGGCACTGGGCGTACGCGAGCTCGCGGCTCAATGCCGCACACCCACCCGCTCGTGCAGTCGCCGCAGCGGCGCGGGCGCCCACCAGTTGCGCTCCCCGAGCAGCGTCATCGTGGCCGGCACGAGCAGCATCCGCACCAGGGTGGCGTCGATCACCACCGCGACGACCAGCGCGATCCCGGTCTCCTTGACGACCAGCAGCTTGCCCGCGGCGAACCCGGAGAACACGATCGCCACGAGCAGCGCGGCCGAGGTGATGATGCGTCCCGAGCGCTGCAGCCCCTGGACCACGGCCTCGTCGTTGCTCGCCCCGGCGTCGCGCTGCTCCTTGATCCGGGCCAGCAGGAAGACCTCGTAGTCCATCGCCAGGCCGAACCCGAACGACAGGACCAGCGGGGGGATCGTCGACTCGATCCCGCCGGTCGAGGTGAAGCCGAGCAGCTGCTCGAGGTGACCCCGTTGGAACACCAGCACGAGCACCCCGAGGCACGCACCCAGCGACACGACGTTCATCAGCAGCGCCTTCACCGGCACCAGCAGCGACCCGGTCATCAGGAACAGCAGGATGAATGTCGCCAGCACCACCAGCCCGATGGCGTACGGCGCCCGCCGCAGGACGCTGGACGTGTAGTCGATCGTCCCCGCCGCCTGCCCGGTGACCCAGATCGGGAACGCCGGCCGCGCCGCGCGCAGCTCACGGACGACGGTGGCCGCGGTGCGGCTGCCCGCGTCGCCGCCGTCCACCCGCAGCCCGAGGGTCACCAGCGAACCCTGGCGCACCGGCGGGTCGACGGTGCGGACGCCGTCCAGCCGCGCCACGTCGGTCGCGTAGCGCTGTACCTGGGCGAGCGACCCACGGGCCACGACGGTCACGTCCGCCCTGGTCGCGGCGGGGAACCGGGTGGCCAGGTCCTCGAAGAAGGTGCGCTGCTCGGCCCCGCGGGGCAGCAGCTCGGTGCCGGTCGACCGCAGCTGCATCGACAGCGCCGGCAGCGCGGTCACCATCAGCACCGCGAGGACGCCGGCCACGACCAGCCACGGCCGACGCTGCACGCGGTGGGCCAGTCGCGAGAACACCCCCACGGGCGGCGGCACGTCGCCGAGCCGCCGCAGCACGCTGCGCAGGCCGGGCACCCGGGTCAGCAGCCCGGGCCGGGCGAGCCGGTGACCGGTCAGCGCCACCAGCGCCGGCACCAGCGTCAGGGCGACCAGCAGCGCGACGACGACGACGCTGACGCCGGCCGCGCCGATGGCGCGCAGGATCGCGGCCTCGAAGAACAGCAGCCCGCACAGGCTGATCGCCACGATCAGGCCGGAGAACAGCACCGTGCGTCCGGCGACCGCGACGGTGCGACCGACCGCGTCCTCGACGTCCCCGTCGCCGTTCTGCATCTCCTCACGGAACCGGCTGACGACCAGCAACCCGTAGTCGATGGACAACCCCAGCCCCAGCACCGTGACGACGTTGACGACGGTCGAGTCCAGGTCGATCAGCGAGGCGAACCCATAGAGCGAGGCCAGCGCGCCGGCGATCGAGGCGACCGCGCCGGCCAGCGGCATGCCGGCGGCCAGGAACCCGCCGAAGACGAGCACCATGACGACCAGGCTGATGGGCAGTGCCACGCCCTCGCCGGTGCGCAGGTCGACCTCGACCTGGTCGGTGATCGCGGTGACGAGCAGGGTCACACCACCCACCCGGGCGGTCGCCCCGGGCAGCCCGTCGGCGGCCCGGGCCAGGCGCGCGCCGACGGCGTCCAGCGTCGCGGTCTGCCGCTTCGCGGTCAGGCCCTTGTCGACGTCCACGCTGACCAGCACCCCGCGGCCGTCGGTGGCCACCAGCGCGCGACCTGCGCCGGACGTCGGCCCGCCGGGTGCGGCGTACGGGCTGCTCACGCGCTGCACCCCGGGCACCGCGGCGAGGTCCGCACTCAGGGCGCGGACCTGCGCGGCCACCCGCGGGGACGCCGGGTCGACGCCGTCCAGCACCATCAGCAGCTGCTCGGCGGACGTCGTCTGCGCAGCGAGCAGGTCGCGCCCGGTGCGCGACTCACCAGGCACCTCGGGCTCGCCACTGGTGAGCTTGTCGAACAGCGACGGGCCACCGAACGCCCCCAGCGCGGTGCCGAGGCCGAGCACGACCGCGACGACCCAGACGGCCACCACCGTCTTCGCGTGCCGAGCCACCAGCCGACCCGTGCGCTCCAGCAGGGTGCGGCGGACCGCGCGGTGGCTCACGGGCGCCAGCCTGCCAGCACCCTGTCGGCCGCCCCGCACTAGCCTCGCGCCCATGGCCGACCTGTTCAGCGCGGACGCCGACGACGACGGCGTCGTCGCGGGCCAGCCGGGCCGGCCGGTCGCGCCGTTGGCGGTGCGGATGCGCCCGCTGGTGCTCGACGACGTGGTCGGGCAGGGCCATCTGCTCTCGACCGGTTCGCCGCTGCGCCGCCTGGTCGAGGGTGGTGAGGGACGGGCGGGGCCGTCGTCCGTCGTGCTGTGGGGGCCGCCCGGCACGGGTAAGACGACGCCCGCGCACGTCGTCTCGCGCGGCACCGGCGGTCGCTTCGTCGAGCTGTCGGCCATCACCGCCGGCGTGCGCGACGTCCGCAAGGTCATGGACGAGGCCCGCGACGAACGCGACCTGTACCGCCGCACGACGGTGCTGTTCCTCGACGAGACCCACCGGTACACCAAGGCGCAGCAGGACACCCTGCTGCCGGGCGTCGAGAACCGGTGGGTGGTGCTGATCGCGGCGACCACCGAGAACCCGTCCTTCTCGGTCATCGCCCCGCTGCTGTCGCGCTCGATCGTGCTGACCCTCAAGCCGCTGGCCGACACCGACCTGCAGGCGCTGCTCACCCGCGCGGTCGAGGACCCGCGGGGTCTGGCCGGTGAGGTGAGCCTCGGCGACGACGCGCTCGAGCACCTCGTGCGGGTCAGCGGTGGTGACGCACGGCGGGCGCTGACCGCGCTCGAGGCGGCCGCGGGTGCCGCTGCCACCGAGGGCGCGGTCGTCGTCACCGTCGAGCACGCGCTCGCCGCCCTCGACATCGCCGTCCTGCGCTACGACAAGGACGGCGACCAGCACTACGACGTGGCCAGCGCGTTCATCAAGTCGATGCGCGGCTCCGACGTGGACGCCTCGCTGCACTACCTGGCGCGGATGCTCGAGGCCGGCGAGGACCCCCGCTTCATCGCCCGCCGGATCGTCATCGCCGCCGCCGAGGACGTCGGCATGGCCGACCCGAGCGCGCTGCAGACCGCAGTGGCCGCCGCCCAGGCGGTGCAGCTGATCGGGATGCCCGAGGCGCGCATCGTGCTCGCCGAGGCGGTCGTGCACCTCGCGACGGCCCCCAAGTCCAACGCCGCCTACCTCGGCATCGACGCCGCCATCGCCGACGTCCGCGCCGGTCGGGCGGGCACGGTGCCGGCCCACCTGCGCGGCGCGCACTACCCGGGCGCCTCCCAGCTCGGGCACGGCCAGGGCTACCGGTACGCGCACGACGAGCCGCACGGGGTTGCCGAGCAGCAGCACCTGCCGGACTCGCTGGCCGGCAGGGAGTACTACACGCCAACCGACCGCGGCGCCGAGCGTGACATCGGCACCCGGCTCGAGCGGCTGCGTCGCATCCTGCGCGGGGGCTGAGCGCGGTCGTCCGCACGACGGGCCCCACCCGAGCGCGCCAGGGTATGGTCGTCGCGCTGCCGGCACCGGTGGCCCGCGCCCGCACCGGGCGCGCTCGAGGAGGGGATCGCCGCATGTCAGTCGGAGACGTCGCCGGGCTCATCGCGGCCATCGCGTTCGTGGCCCTGGTCGCCTTCCTGGCCGTGCCGATCCTCAAGCTCGGTCGGCTGATCGACGACGCTCGCGGCACCGTCCAGGGCGTGACCACCGAGACCCTGCCGCTGTTGCGCGAGGTGACCACGACGGTGACGACGACCAACGGCGAGCTCGAGCGGGTGTCGGCGATCACGACCAACGTGCAGCAGATCACCACGAACGCCTCAGCTCTCACAGCGTTGTTCGCGGCCACCCTGGGCTCGCCGCTGATCAAGGTCGCGGCGTTCACCTACGGCGTCCGACAGGCGTTCTCGGGCCGCTCGACCGGGTCCGGCGTACGCCGGCGCCGGGGCTGAGCGCCGTGCGTCGCCTGTTCTGGGCCGCCCTGGGCGCAACCGCCGGCGTCGTCGCGATGCGCAAGCTCACCAGCACCGCGAAGGCGTACACCCCCGAGGGCGTCGCCCAGGGCCTGTCCGGCCTGGGTGAGGGGATGCGCGAGCTCGCCGCCGCCGTCCGCGAGTCGATGGCCGAGCGGGACGCCGAGCTGCGCCTGGCCCTGGGCATCGACGAGGGCGCGATGGACCCCGCCACCGCCCAGTCCCTGATCGACCACCCCACGTCCGAGCGGCACCCGCACTAGATACTCGAAGGATGAGCCCCATGGAGACGGCCGAGATCCGCCGTCGGTGGTTGCGGTTCTTCGAGGACAACGGGCACACCGTCGTCCCGAGCGCTCCGCTGCTGTTCGACGACCCCAACCTGCTGTTCGTCAACGCCGGCATGGTGCCGTTCGTGCCGTACTTCATCGGCCAGGAGTCCGCGCCCTACCTTCGCGCGACCAGCGTCCAGAAGTGCGTGCGCACCCTCGACATCGAGGAGGTCGGCAAGACCACGCGCCACGGCACGTTCTTCCAGATGAACGGCAACTTCAGCTTCGGCGACTACTTCAAGGCCGGCGCCATCGAGATGGCGTGGGACCTGGTCACCCGCAGCCAGGACGACGGGGGCTTCGGCCTGCCCGAGCGCGACCTGCTCGTCACCGTCTACCAGGACGACGACGAGTCGGCGGCCCTGTGGAAGCGCGTCGCGGGCCTGCCGGACGAGAAGATCGTGCGGCTCGGCAAGTCCGAGAACTACTGGTCGATGGGTATCCCCGGCCCCTGCGGGCCCTGCAGCGAGATCCTGATCGACCGCGGTCCGGCGTTCGGCGCCGAGGGTGACGTCGAGGGTGCGGGCGACCGCTACCTCGAGTTCTGGAACCTCGTCTTCATGCAGTACGAGCGCGGGCCCGGCACGACCAAGGACGACTTCGCGATCCTGGGTGACCTGCCGAAGCAGAACATCGACACCGGCATGGGCCTGGAGCGCATGGCCTTCCTGCTGCAGGGCGTCGACAACATCTACGAGATCGACGAGATCTACCCGGTCATCGAGCGGGCCGCCGACCTCAGTGGCAAGCGCTACGGCGCCAACGAGGCGGACGACGTCCGGATGCGGATCGTCGCCGACCACGTCCGCAGCTCGCTGATGCTGATCGGCGACGGCGTCACGCCGGGCAACGAGGGACGCGGTTACGTGCTGCGTCGCCTGCTGCGCCGGGCCGTGCGCGCGATGCGGCTGCTCGGCGTCGACACCACGACGCTGCCCGAGCTGCTGCCGGTCTCGCGCGACAAGATGAAGCTGTCGTACCCCGAGGTCGACAAGGACTTCTCACGGATCAGCCAGATCGCGTACGCCGAGGAAGAGGCGTTCCGCCGCACCCTCGCGTCCGGCACGACGATCCTCGACACGGCGGTGCGCGAGACGAAGTCGGCCGGCACCGCGCAGCTGCCCGCCGACCGGGCGTTCCAGCTGCACGACACGTTCGGCTTCCCGATCGACCTGACGCTCGAGATGGCTGCGGAGCAGGGGGTCTCGGTCGACGAGGCCGGGTTCCGCCGGCTGATGGCCGAGCAGCGCGACCGCGCCAAGGCCGACGCGCGGGCCAAGAAGTCCGGGCACGTCGACACCTCGGCCTACCGCTCGCTCGCGGACACCCTCGGGCGCCCGGTCGAGTTCACCGGGTACGACGAGGTGGTCAGCGAGGCGCGGGTCAGCGGACTGCTCGTCGACGGCACCTCGGCGTCCACAGCCGTTGCGGGACAACAGGTGGAGATCGTCCTGGACCGCACGCCGTTCTACGCCGAGGGTGGCGGCCAGCTCGCCGACGCGGGCCGGATCGAGTTGGACGGCGTCGTCGTCGAGGTCGACGACGTGCAGAAGCCGCTCGGCAACCTGGTGGTGCACCGGGCGCGGGTGATCAGCGGCGAGCTGGCGGTTGGCCAGTCCGTGCAGGTGCTGGTGGATGTGGCGCGGCGCAAGGCGATCAGCCGGGCGCACACGGCGACCCACATGGTGCACAAGGCGATCCGCGAGGCGCTGGGCGACACCGCGACGCAGGCGGGGTCCGAGAACGGGCCCGGCCGGTTCCGGTTCGACTTCAGCGCGAACGCGGCGGTCCCGCCGTCCGTGCTGCGCGACGTCGAGGCCAAGGTCAACGCGCTGCTGTCCGACGACCTGCCGGTGCACGCCGAGACGATGACCCAGGCGCAGGCCCTGGAGGCCGGCGCGATGGCACTGTTCGGCGAGAAGTACGGCGACACGGTGCGGGTGGTGTCGGTCGGCGACTGGGCGCGCGAGCTCTGCGGCGGCACCCACGCCCAGCGGTCCGGCCAGCTCGGCGTCGTCACCCTGCTCGGCGAGGCGTCCATCGGGTCGGGGGTGCGCCGGGTCGAGGCCCTGGTCGGCGCCGACGCGTACGGGTTCCTCGCCCGCGAGCACGCGCTCGTCGGCCAGCTCACCGAGGCGCTGAAGGTGCGGTCCGACGAGCTGCCCGAGCGGGTCGAGTCGATGCTGACCAAGCTGCGCGACGCCGAGCGCGAGCTCGAGAAGGTGCGGCAGTCGCAGGTGCTGGCGGCCGGCGGCAGCCTCGCCGCAGGCGCGCGCGACGTCTTCGGCGTCCGGTACGTCGGGCACGACGTCGGCGAGGTGGGCGGTGACGACCTGCGCACCCTGGTGCTCGACGTCCGGGGTCGGCTCGGCAACGGCGCGCCCAGCGTCGTGGCGATGACCGGCGTGGCCAAGGGCCGCCCGGTGGTCGTCGTGGCGACCAACGACGAGGCACGGCGCTGGGGCGTCAAGGCCGGTCAGCTGGTGCGCCTCGCCGCGTCGGTGCTCGGTGGCGGCGGCGGCGGCAAGGACGACGTGGCGCAGGGGGGTGGCACCGACCCGTCGAAGGTGGGCGAGGCGCTGACCACGGTCGAGCACGCCGTCGGCGAGCTGGTCACCGGCCGGTGAGCATGCGGCGCGGGGTGCGGCTGGGCGTCGACGTCGGCGCGGTGCGCGTCGGGCTGGCGAGCAGCGACCCGGACGGCCTGATCGCCACGCCGGTCCGCACCCTCGCCCGCGACGCGGCCGGCGCCGACGTCCGGGCGATCGCCATCGAGGTCGTCGAGCGCACGGTGCTCGAGGTGCTGGTGGGTCTGCCGCGGTCGCTGTCGGGCAGCGAGGGGCCGGCCGCCGCCCTGGCCCGCGAGTACGCCGCCGCGCTGGCCGCGCTGGTCGACGTACCGGTGCGGATGGTCGACGAGCGGCTGTCGACGGTGGCCGCGACGCGCTCACTGCGCGAGTCGGGCGTCCCCGGACGCAAGCAGCGCAGCAAGGTCGACCAGGCCGCCGCAGTGGTGCTGCTGCAGACCGCGCTGGACACCGAGCGGGCCACCGGACGCCCACCGGGCACACCGGTCGAGGTAGCCTCGCCGGGCCGGGGGGCTGCGTCGATCGAGCGGACACCGACCGGAGGTCGTGATGCGTGAGCACGACGACCTGACCAACGTGCTCCCCGGGATCGCCGTCAGCGACCGCCGTGTCGAGCGCGACCGTCGCCGGCGTCGGGCTCGCCGCCGGGGCACGAGGTCGCTGATCCTGCTCCTCGCCCTGGCTGTGGTCGGTGGCGGTGCCTACCTCGCCTACTCCGCCCTACGTCCGACGATCGACTCGCTGACCGCGAGCAAGGACTACGCCGGCGCCGGCAGCGGGTCGGTGCAGGTCACGATCGCGGACGGCGCGAGCGGGCGGGCCATCGGCCGCGTCCTGGCCGACGCCGACGTCGTCAAGACCCCGGGGGCCTTCCTGTCCGCCGCCGCCGCCGACCCGAGGTCGGGATCCATCCAGCCGGGCACGTACAGCCTGCGCCGCCAGATGAGCGGGTCCGCGGCGGTGGGGCTGCTGCTCGACCCGACCTCGCGCACCGCCGAGCGGGTCACGGTGCGCGAGGGCCTGCGCGCCAACGAGATCGTGGCGCTGCTCGCCGAAGCCACCGGCCGTCCGGTCGCCGACTACCTCAAGGCGCTGAAGAGGCCCAAGGCGCTCGGGGTGCCGGCTCTGGCCAAGGGTCGCGCCGAGGGGTGGCTGTTCCCCGCGTCCTACGAGTTCGAGCCGACGGCCACGGCGACCGAGCAGCTGACGATGATGGTCAGCCAGACCAAGAAGGTGCTCGCTGCTGCGGGGGTGTCCGAGCGCGACTCCCAGCGACTCCTCACGATCGCCAGCATCGCCGAGGTCGAGGCGGCGACCCCGGTCGACTACGCCAAGGTCGCCCGCACGCTCGACAACCGGTTGAAGATCAAGATGAAGCTGCAGCTGGACTCGACCGTCAGCTACGCAGTCGGCAAGCGCACCATCACGACCACCGACGCCGAGCGCGCCCGAAAGTCGCCGTACAACACCTACGTCGTCACCGGACTGCCGCTCGGGCCGATCAGCAACCCCGGGAAGGCGGCCATCGACGGCGCGGTCAAGCCCGCGACCGGGCCGTGGCTGTTCTTCGTCACCGTCGACCCCACGACCGGTGAGACGAAGTTCGCCACGACGGCCGCCGAGCACGCCAAGAACGTCGCCCAGTTCCAGCAGTGGTGCCGCGACAACGCCGGACAGTGCTGAGCACCGGTCGCGCCGCCGTCCTCGGCAGCCCGATCTCGCACTCCCTGTCACCGGTGCTGCACCGGGCGGCGTACGCCTCGCTGGGCCTCGACCGGTGGACCTACGAGACCATCGAGGTGCGCGACGCCGTCGGCCTGCGCAAGGTGCTCGCGGGGGAGTGGGCGGGCCTGTCGCTGACGATGCCGCTCAAGCGGCTGGTCCAGCCGATGCTGGACGTCGTCACCGACCTCGCCCGCGACGTCGGCGCGGTGAACACGGTGACCTTCACCCCCGCGGGTCGGGTGGGCCACAACACCGACGTCGAGGGCATCGTGCGCGCCCTGGGTGAGGGGGGCGTCACCGCCGTGGCTCCAGGCAGCGGGTGCGTCGTCGGCGGGGGGGCGACGGCGGCCTCCGCGCGGGCCGCCCCCGGGGGCCTGGGGGACCACCCC
>JACMOY010000235.1 GCA_014377795.1 Actinomycetota bacterium
ACCAGGGCGTCCCACGCATGCGCACCGACCCGGGTGCGCATCTGCTGCTCCGACACCAGCGGCTCGGTCACCGACGGGAACACCGCGCGTGCAACAGCCGAAGTGGTGTCGTAGAACCGTTGCCACGCAATCGCTTCAGCGTCCGAGCCCGTCACTGCCCGGAACGACGCAGCCGTCGCCGGCGGGTCACCGTGGTCGACGAGAAGTCCGCACTCGGGGGAGCCGGGCACCGGTGTGTACGACGACACCCGGCGCCGCACCAGCTGCAGCGACAGACCCAGCTCGTCGACGACCTGCCGCGGCAACAGCGAGACGAGGTAGCTGTAGCGGGACACCCGCGCGTCGACCCCGGCGAAGGCCTGCGCCGACACAGCCGCCCCGCCGACGTGGTCGAGCCGCTCGAGGACGAGCACCGTGCGCCCCGCCCGCGCCAGGTAGGCCGCCGCAGTGAGCCCGTTGTGACCGCCGCCCACCACCACCACGTCGTACCGCCCCAGCGTCTGCACCATGTCCGGCAACCTAACCCGTACGGTGCGGGGCATGGTCGAGGCCTTCTTCACCCCCCTGCTGGACACCGGCAGCTACCTGGCCGCGGACGCGACCGCCGGGCCGTGGTCGCTGCGTCACCAGCACGGTGGCCCACCCTCGGCGCTGCTGGTGCACGAGAGCGAGGGTGCGGCGAGGGCCCACACCGGGCGGGGCGACCTGGACGCGCTGCGCGTCTCGGTCGACTTCCTCGGGCCGGTCCCCGTCGGCGAGGTGAGCGTCGCGACGCGCGTGGTGCGGGCCGGACGCAGCGCTGTGCTGGTGGAGGGCGAGCTGACCGCGGGTGGTCGCGCCGTCCTGCAGTCCCGCACGTGGCTGATTCGACGCACGGACGGCAGCCCGGTGAGCGACCAGGCTCCGGTGGCCCACCACGACGGGGCGGCCGAGCTGGCCGCGTGGACCTTCCCCTACGGCACCGCGATCGAGTGGCGCCCGGTCAGCGGCGACGCCGTCGGGCCCGGACCGGCAACGGTGTGGGCGCGCCAGCGGGTGCCGGTCGTGGCCGACGTCGAACCCAGCGGTCTGCAGCGCGCCGTCTGCGTCGCGGACTCCTCGAGCGGGATCAGCTCAGAGCTGCCCTGGGACCGGTGGTCGTTCGCCAACGTCGACGTCGACGTCCACCTGGTGCGACCGGTGGTCGGCGAGTGGGTGCTGCTGGAGTCGCGCACCCGCCTGTCCGCCGGTGGCTCGGGCCTGGCCACGAGCACCCTTCACGACGGCCTCGGGGTGGTGGGCACCAGTGCCCAGACGCTCGTCGTCCAGGCACTCCCCTAGGCTCGCTGCCATGCCGCAGCTGCGCCTAGCCCTGGCCCAGGTCGACGCCGTCGTCGGCGACCTGGCCGGCAACGCCCGGGTCGTCCGCGACTGGTCGGCGCGCGCTGCGGCGCAAGGGGCCCACCTCGTGGCGTTCCCCGAGATGATGCTGACGGGCTACCCCGTCGAGGACCTCGCCCTGCGCCGCTCGTTCGTCGACGCCTCCGTGGCCGGTATCGCCTCTCTCGCAGCGGATCTGAAGGCCGACGGGTTGGGCGACCTGCCCGTCGTGGTCGGCTACCTCGACCGCGCTCGGGGCAGAGACGCCGACCCCGACGGTGACGGCGTCGCCGAGGACGGTCGCACCGGCGTCCCGAAAGGCATGCCGCAGAACTGCGTCGCCGTCCTGCACGAGGGTCAGGTGGTCGCCCGCTACGCCAAGCACCACCTACCCAACTACGGCGTGTTCGACGAGTTCCGCATCTTCGTGCCCGGTCACGACCTGACGGTGGTGCGCGTCGGTGGCGTCGACGTGGCGCTCGCGATCTGCGAGGACCTGTGGCAGGAGGGCGGCCCGGTGGCCAAGACGCGCCGGGCGGGCGCCGAGCTGCTGCTGGTGCTCAACGCCTCGCCGTACGAGCGCGAGAAGGACGACACGCGCCTCGCCCTGGTCACGCGTCGCGCGAGCGAGGCCGGCTGCACCCTCGCCTACCTCAACCTGGTCGGGGGCCAGGACGAGCTGGTCTTCGACGGCGACTCGCTGGTGGTCTCGGTGGACGGCGAGGTGCTGGCCCGGGGGCCGCAGTTCGCCCAGGACCTGCTCGTCGTCGACCTCGACCTGGCCGAGGCGACGGTCGACGGCCGCGCCGCGGGTGTCGTGCAGGTGACGGTCAGCGAGGCACCCGTGCCGCCGTACGCGCCCGTGCCCGCCGCGCAGGCGCCGCGGCTGGACGACGTCGGCGAGGTCTGGTCGGCGCTGGTGACCGGCCTCGAGGGCTACGTGCGCAAGAACGGCTTCCGGTCGGTGGTGCTCGGGGTGTCCGGCGGCATCGACTCGGCGGTGGTGGCGACGCTGGCCGCGGACGCGATCGGCGGCGGGGACGTCGTGGGCGTCTCGATGCCCAGCGCGTACTCCAGCGAGCACAGCCGGGACGACGCGGCCGACCTGGTCAAGCGGATCGGCGCCGACTACCGGGTGCAGCCGATCGGTGAGCTGGTAGCAACCTTCCTCGCCGGGCTGCCGCTGACGGGACTGGCGGAGGAGAACCTGCAGGCGCGCGCCCGCGGGATGATCCTGATGGGACTGTCGAACAGTGAGGGGCACCTGGTGCTCGCCCCGAGCAACAAGAGCGAGCTCGCGGTGGGGTACTCCACGCTCTACGGCGACAGCGTCGGCGGCTTCGCGCCGCTGAAGGACGTGCCCAAGACCCTCGTCTGGGCGCTGGCACGGTGGCGCAACGCCGAGGCTGAACGGCGTGGTGAGCAGGCGCCGATCCCCGAGAGCTCGATCAGCAAACCCCCCTCGGCCGAGCTGCGCCCGGGCCAGACCGACCAGGACTCGCTGCCGCCGTACGAGGTGCTCGACCCGGTGCTCGAGGGGTACGTCGTGCACGCGCAGGGCCGCTCCGAGCTGATCGAGTCCGGCTTCGACCCCGAGGTGGACGACTCGGTGGTCACGCTGGTCGACCGCGCTGAGTGGAAGCGCCGACAGTTCGCGCCCGGGCCCAAGAACTCGCCGATCGCCTTCGGGCGTGACCGGCAGCCGCTGGCG
>JACMOY010000236.1 GCA_014377795.1 Actinomycetota bacterium
CGGAAGCGTCGGCCGGGGCGCTCCACCGGTCGAGTGCGAACGGCAGCCGCCGACCCCCGCTGGCCACCAGGCGCCGGCCGCGGCCGGGGCGCACCGCGGCGGCGGACACGTGGGGGGCGGGGGGGCGGGACCGGGGACCCCCTGGCAGCGGCCTCCGCGGGCGTCGAGGGTCCGGCGTTCCTGGTGGGCATGGACACCCCGCAGGTCACGCCGGCGATGCTCGACGTCGACCTGCAGAGCAACGACGCGGTGATCGGGCTGGCCGCCGACGGCGGCTTCTGGGGCATCGGCATGCGCACGCCAGACCCCGCGGTCTTCGCCGGGGTGCCGATGAGCACGGGCCGGACCGGCGCCGTGCAGCGAGACCGGTTGCTGGCAGCGGGCTTCACCGTCGCCGACCTGCCGGTCCTGACCGACGTCGACACGATCGACGACGCCTACGCCGTCGCCCTGGCCTGCCCGGGCACCCGCTTCGCTGCGGCGATGACCCGCGTCTGCCGGCCCCCCGCCACCCACCTGTACGACGACGCGGTGCGCACCGGCCGCAGCTTGCGCCTGGTGGCCAGCGGCGGTCGGCGGCTGCCGTTCGCGCTCGACCGGTGGAGCGCCCCGGCCGACGCTTCCGACCACACCATGCTCGACCGGTGCCAGGGGGCGACGCTGGACGTCGGCTGCGGGCCCGGGCGGCTGACCGCGGCCCTGGCCGAGCGCGGCCACCCGGTGCTGGGCGTCGACATCGCCTCAGCCGCGGTCGAGCGCACCGCCGCGCTCGGTGCGCTCGCGCTGTGCCAGTCCGTGTTCGACCGGCTGCCCGGCGAAGGTCGTTGGGGGACAGTGCTTCTGGCCGACGGCAACCTCGGTATCGGGGGCGATCCGTCGGGCCTGCTGACCCGGATGCGTGAGCTGCTGCGCCCCGGTGGGCTGCTGCTCGTCGAGCCCGAGCCGTTCGACGTCGACGAGGTCGTCGAGCTCGAGCTGCAGGCCGCTGACGGCTCGCTCGTCAGCGCCCCGTTCAGCTGGGCGCGGGTCGGTCCGACGGCGCTGGTGCGCCGGGGCGAGGCGGCCGGGTTCGCCGTCCAGGAGCACTGGACCTCAGGTGGACGCCGGTTCGTGGCCCTGCGCATCTGATCGCGACCGGCGCCACCAGGCCGCGATCGCCCATCCGGTGCAGACGACGGCGACCACGGCGACGACGGTCAGCAGGTTGCGCGGGTAGTCCAGCGGGTCGGCGCTCGGGTTGTCGGGACGGTGGCCCCGGCCGAGCAGCAGCGGCACCGAGGCGAGGGTGAGCACCCCGATGACCAGCGCGCCGGTCTGCACCGGGGCGCGCAGCCAGCCCGGCAGCACGCGGGCGCACACCCAGCCGACGGCCACGACGACGGGTGCGAGGACGGCGTCGTGCAGCACCAGCCCGGCGACCAGCCAGGTGGCGACGCCGGCCGGGTTGGTGGCCTTGCCGCCGGTCAGTGTGAGGAAGGCTGCCCAGAGCATGGCCAGCACCCCCAGGCCCCCGAGGGCGAAGCGGGCGGTGCGGGACGTCATACGACCTCGATCCTGGTGAGCCACTTGGTCTGCAGGACACCGGGTCGGTTGGGGGCGATCAGCCGCACGGGGTAGCCGTGGTCGAGTGCGAGCACCTCACCGCGCACCCGCAGGGCCAGCAGCGTGTCGTCGTGCCGCGCCTGTTCGGCCGTCATCGTGCTCGACCCGTACAACCCGCCCTGCTGCAGGGAGGTGAGCCGGATGGCGGCGTCCGGGGCGACGCCGGCGCGGTCGAGGACGTCGGCCAGCCGCACCCCGCCCCACGGTGCCGACGCGCTCCAGCCCTCGACGCAGGTGATCGGCAGCTCGACCTCGTGCTGTGGCAGGGCGCCGAGGTCGGCGACCGACAGCCGCAGTGGCGTCGGCCCGTCGACGGCCAGGGCGTAGTCGGCGGCGACCGCGGTCGTGCGCACCCCGGCGGCGGTCGCCGTCTTGTTGACCGGCAGCCCCTGCGGCCCGATGTCGGGACGTCGCGGCGCCAGCAGCGTGAGGCGCCGCAGCCCCGGCACGGTCTGGCCGACGGTGACGGCAGTGAGGGTGACCACCGCCGCACCGGTCGCCACGAGCAGGCCGCGCCGGGTCAGCCCCTCTTCGGTCGGCTCAGAGAGCCTCTTGCGCAACGCCTCGGCGATGACCGGCGCCTTGACGGCCAGGTGCACGAGCAGCGACCCGACCAGCGCCCAGGCCACGGCGTAGTGCGCGGTGGGGAAGAAGAAGTGGAAGGGGTACCACTGGGCGATGTTGGCGACGCCGCTGGTCAGCTCGAAGAGCATGCTCGCGACGAGCACGGCGATCGAGCCGCGCTCGAGGGCGTGCCCGACCGAGCGGACCGCCGGCGTCTCGAACAGCCGGGGGTAGACGGTGAACAGCTTGACCAGCACGAGCGGGATGCTGGCGAGGCCGGTGGCGACGTGCAGGCCTTGCGTGACGCGGTAGCCCCACGCGGGGGACGGCGGGATCGGCAGCCACCCCACCGGGTGCTGGTGCAGGTGGCTGATCAGGCCGGTGACGAAGCAGACCGCGATGGCGATCCCCAGCACCCGCCCGACCCGCGCGGTGACCCGGGTGTCGCGCAGCGGGCTGGTGAGGGTGGGGGTGATCACCCCTTGACCGTAGGCAGTCCGAGGCCCCTGGTGGGGATGGTGACCTCACGGACACCGACATCGGGTCGCGCGGGTCGGTTCGCCGCAGCCGTGCCAGGCTGGCCCGGTGTCGACGACCACCCGCCCCCGGTCCGTCGTCCCGACGCAGCGCGCCGTGCCCCTCGCGCTCGCAGCCGTGGCGCTGCTCGCCCTGCTGGCGGCCACCGCGGCGACGCTGCGGGTGGACAGCCCGGCGTCCGCACCCTGGTTGATGCTCGTGGCCACCGGCGGTCTGTTCGCCCTGTACTCCGGCGCCGCGGCCCTGGTGCGGCGCGCGCCGGGGCGGGCGGCGACGGGTCTGGCGCTCGCGGGCGGGGTGCTGCTGCAGCTGGTGGCGGTCA
>JACMOY010000237.1 GCA_014377795.1 Actinomycetota bacterium
AGATCGCGTCCGGCCCGTGCTCGGCGGCGACCCGCGCGTCCCAGTCGCGGACGGCGTCGACGGAGCGCTGCTGCATGCCGCGCATCGACTCGCCCTCTGGCCCCGGGAACACCACCGCGCTGGGGTGGGCCTGCACCACCTTCCACAGCGGGTCCTTCACCAGGGTCTTGATCTCGCGACCGGTCCAGTCGCCGTACCGGCACTCCCCCAGCCGCTCGTCGTCCACGATCGCCGGGCGGGCGCGGTCCCCGGGGCCGGCGACGGAGGTGAGGGCACCGGCGGTCTGCTGGCAGCGCTCGAGCGGGCTGGCGACCACGGCCGCCAGGGGCAGCACCGCCATCCGCTGGGCGAGCGCGCTGACCTGCTGCTCGCCGGTGTCGTCCAGGCGCACCCCCGGCGTCCAGCCGGCGAGGACCCCAGCGGTGTTGGCCGTCGTGCGGCCGTGTCTGACCAGCAGGACCGTCGGCATACAACCAGCCTACGGGTGCAGGATGGGGCCGTGATCGTCGACGCCGCGGTCTACCGCGAAGGCACCCGCCAGCCCTGCACCGACCTGTCGGATGAGATCGATCGCCTGCGCGACGTCCCGGACGGCTTCGTCTGGATCGGGCTCAAGGACCCCACGGACGCCGAGTTCGACCTGGTGAAGAGCGAGCTGAGGCTGCACCCCCTGGCGGTCGAGGACGCGGTGAACGGCAACCAGCGCGCCAAGCTCGAGATCTACGACGAGTCGCTGTTCGTCGTCCTGAAGCCCCTGCTGTACGACGACGCGACCAGCCTGGTCGAGACCGGCGAGGTCATGCTCTTCGTCGGCGACCACTTCGTCGTCACCGTGCGCCGCGGCGAGGCTGGGCCACTGACCGACGTGCGGCGCCGGCTCGAGGCGCGCAGTGGCGAGCTCGCCCACGGCCCGGCCGCGGTGCTGCACGCGGTGATGAACGCCGTCGTCGACGGCTACACGGCGATCGACGCCGAGATCGGGCGCGACCTGGAGGAGATGGAGGAGAGCGTCTTCGCGGGCGAGGTCGAGGCCGAGGCCGCCGCCCAGCGGCCGGGCGGCTCCGGCCGGCGCGAGGCCCGGCCCGGCGAGGACGCCCGGCGGATCTACCTGCTCAAGCGCGAGGTGCTCGAGGTGCGCCGGGCGGTGCTGCCGCTGATCGACCCGGCGCAGAAGCTCGCCGAGCGGCACATGCCGCACGTACCCGAGGACTCGCGGCCGTTCTTCCGCGATGTCGCCGACCACCTGCTGCGGGTGGCCGACCACGTCGAGTCCTACGACCGGTTGCTGGGCGACATCCTGTCGGCACACCTGACGCGGGTATCGGTGCAGCAGAACGCGGACATGCGCACGATCTCGGCGTGGGTCGCGATCGCGGCCGTGCCGACGATGATCGCGGGCGTCTACGGCATGAACTTCGACAACATGCCCGAGCTCGGGTGGCGGTACGGGTACTTCATGGCCCTGGGCCTGATGGCCGGCGCCTGCGCGCTGATGTTCCGCGCGTTCAAGAAGTCCGGCTGGTTGTAGCGCTCTGCGACGAGCCGCGGACGACCTCGAGGTCGGCGGCCGCGGAGGCGAGCGCGGTGTGCGCGACCCGCAGCGCGGTGTGCGCCGCCGAGCGGGCGCTGCGCAGGTCGGCGACGGTCGGGGCCGCCGGGGTGGCCAGCACGGCGGTTCCGGCCGCGGCGAGCGCCGTCCGGGCGACGGCCACCGCGGTCGTCAGGTCTTGCTGCGCCGCAGTGCCGGCTGCGCTGACGACACCGACGGACGCTGCAGAGGCTGTGGTCAGGACCGTGGCCCGGGCCGAGAGCCGGGCCGAGGCCGTCAGCACCTGACGCACGGTGCGCACCCCCTCGGCGGTGCGCTTGGCGGACCGCACGACGCCGGCGACGGCAGGGGCGTCGGTGGTTCCCGACACCGCGGTCACGTCGCTGGCCAGCGCGGTCAGGGCGGCCGCGTTGAACGCGGCCGCAGCTGCCTTGTCAGCGACGGACAGCCACCCGCTCGCCTGCTCCTGCGCCCCCACTCGGTTCACCGAGGCGGCGGCGGCCGCCACAGCGCGCAGCGCCCCCGTGCTGTGCCCGGCGAGCCGCTGGGCGCGCGGCGCGTGCAGATGCGCCTCGAAGGGGTGCGAGCCCGCGGCCGGGGGTGCAGCCAGCGCGGTCGAAGGGGACAGCAGGGCCAGGCCGGTGGCGCCGGCGAGCGCGAGAGCGAGGACTCGGGTGGACGGCATTGCTCTCCTTCGACGGCGGCGACCCCGCGGTAGGCGGGCTCGACGTCCGCATCGGCGCCGAGCCCCCCGGGTTGCGCGCCAGGTGGCCCCCGTCATCCGGTCGGCGCAGGGACGTCACCCGTTCGCCGCAGCCGGTGCCTCAGGTGGCCGACAGCGCCCCGACGCCGAGCAGCACGCCCAGCGCGAGGCCCAGGGCGACGCGGTAGTAGACGAACACCGTGAGGGGGTGGTGCTGGACGAAGCGCAGCAGCCACGCGATGGAGGCGTAGGCGACGACGAAGGCGACGAAGGTGCCGATGAGGATCTGACCG
>JACMOY010000238.1 GCA_014377795.1 Actinomycetota bacterium
CATGGCCGGCATCCACGTCTGACGTCGGAGGTCTGTCGTCAGCGGGCGCGGGCGCTCCAGCGGTCGCCGTGCCGGTCGAGCACCAGCGGCAGCCCGAAGGTCGCCTCGAGGTTGGCCTCGGTCAGGGTGATCTCGATCGGCCCGGCGGCCACGACCCGCCCGGCCCGCAGCAGCAGGACGTCGGTGAAGTGCGGCGGGATCTCTTCGACGTGGTGGGTGACCAGCACCAGCGCGGGGGCGTAGACGTCCGCCGCAATCACGCCGAGGCGCCGGACGAGGTCCTCACGGCCGCCGAGGTCCAGGCCCGCGGCGGGCTCGTCGAGCAGCATCAGCTCGGGGTCGGTCATCAGCGCACGGGCGATCTGCACCCGCTTGCGCTCGCCCTCGCTGAGCGTGCCGAAGGTGCGGTCGGCGAGGTGGGCCACCCCCAGCGCGGCGAGCAGCTCGTGCGCGCGGGCCAGGTCGAGCTCGTCGTACGCCTCGATCCAGCGCCCGGTGACGCCGTACGACGCGGTCACCACGACGTCGCTGACCCGCTCGTGGTCGGGGATGCGCTCGGACAGCGACGCGCTGGCCAGGCCGATGCGCGGGCGCAGCTCGAACACGTCGACCGTGCCCAGCACCTCACCGAGGATGCCCGCGACGCCGTGGGTGGGGTGCATCCGCGCGGCCGCGATCTGCAGCAGCGTCGTCTTGCCGGCGCCGTTGGGGCCGAGCACGACCCACCGCTCGCCCTCGCTGACCGACCAGTCGACGTCCTCGACGAGCGTGGTCTGCCCGCGCACCACGGTCACGCCGGCCAGCTCGAGCACGTCACTCATGCTGCGACCCTATCCAGCCCGCCGCCGCTGCTTGCGCCGCCGCACCGCGCCCCTGCCGCGCCGCTGCGTGGTGCCGCGGGGGGCACCCTGCTCCGCTCTGACCGTCGTGGGGTGCCCCCGCGACAACCGGGTGTCGTCGTAGCGGGACCTGGGGTGCGGCGCCGTAACCTTGCGCCGTGACCTCGCTGCCC
Source organism: Actinomycetota bacterium (assembly GCA_014377795.1). GTDB lineage: Bacteria > Actinomycetota > Actinomycetes > Actinomycetales > Angustibacteraceae > JACMOY01. The sequence continues at coordinate 1,013 of JACMOY010000238.1, forward strand.
CGATCGGCGCTGCTGGCCTCCTGGGGCGGTGCGGCCATCGCCGGGCGGGTGGGCGTCGACCAGGCAGTGCGCGCCATCCAGGGCGAGGACGAGCCGCACGCCGTCGAGCCGGTCGGCGACCTGCCGCTGCCCGATTGCGCAGACGTCCGCTCGCTGGTCCTCGCACTGCGGGCCGCCGGCTCGACCGGGCTGCGGGTGGTGCTGCCGGCGCCGGGCGACGCCCTGGGGCTGCCCGGCCCGGCCGACGTCAACCACGAGGCGCTGGACGCCGGCGAGTGCGTGCTGGTGGTGGGCGGTCCCCCGCTGGCCCTGGTGCCGGTCATCGAGGAGTTCGGCTCGGCGTACGAGACGGGGCACCTGGTGACCTGGCGGCTGCACGCGACCACGCCGCAGCGCGTGACGGACGTCGGCAGCCTGGCCGAGGCCGAGCGCGCCCTGCGCGAGGCCCTGCTCGAGGCGACGGCGGCGCTGGAGGGCCTGGACGTCTCGCGCTGGCGGCCCGACGCCGCCGGCCGGATCGGCGGCCTGCGCTCGGGCCGAGGGCCGACCGGGATGCTGCCGCCGGACTGCCCGCCGCGCTCGGCTCGGGTGCTCGACCTGGCCTGGCGGGTGCGCGGCATCGTCGAGCTGGCCCGCGAGGACGACGGCGGCGCGGTCACCGGGTGGGAGGCCGGCCGTCGGGCGCAGGCGCTGCGCGGGCTGGACGACGTCGGCCGGCGGGCCGTCGTCGCTGCGATCAACGCGACGCTGGAGCCCGGCCTCTGAGCGGGGCGGTCAGCGAGCGACGGCGCCGTACACCTGCAGGGTGCGCTCGGCGACGGTGTCCCACCCGAACTCCTGCACGGCGCGAGCCCGCCCGGCGACACCCATGGCCCGGGCGCGCTGCGGGTCGGCGACGACCTCGGCCAACGTCGCGGCCATGTCGCGGACGAACGCCTCGGGGTCGACCGGGGTCCCCGTGCCGTCGTCGGACTGCTCGATCGGCACCAGCCGGCCGGTCACCCCGTCCGCCACGACCTCGGGGATGCCACCGGTGGCGGTGCCGACGACCGGGGCCTCGCACGCCATCGCCTCCAGGTTCACGATGCCGAGCGGCTCGTAGACCGACGGGCAGGCGAACGCGGTGGCCGACGACAGCAGCGCCACGACGTCCTCGCGCTCGAGCATCCGGTCGATCCAGACCACCCCCTGGCGCTCCTGCCTCAGCCCCGCGACCAGCCCCTCGACCTCGGCCATGATCTCGGCGGTGTCGGGGGCGCCCGCGCACAGGACGACCTGGACGTCGGGCTCCAGGGCGGCGACCGCGCGCAGGAAGTACGGCAGGCCCTTCTGCCGGGTGATGCGTCCGACGAACACCACGCTGCGCTGGTCCGGGTCGACGCCGAGAGCGCGGACGGCGTCCGGGCGCTCACGCCGCGACCACAGCGCGGTGTCGATGCCGTTGTGCACCACGTGCACGCGCTCGGGGTCGACGCCCGGGTAGCTGCGCAGGACGTCGGCGCGCATCCCCGCACTGACGGCGATCACGGCCGAGGCGGCCTCGTAGGCCGTCCGCTCGACCCACGACGACAGCGCGTACCCGCCGCCGAGCTGCTCAGCCTTCCACGGCCGCAACGGTTCCAGGCTGTGCGCGGTGACGACGTGGGGCGCGCCGTGCAGCAGGCCGGCCAGGTGCCCACCGAGGTTCGCGTACCAGGTGTGCGAGTGGACGACGTCCGCTCCGCCGCAGTCACCGGCCATCGGCAGGTCGACGCCGATGGTGCGCAGTGCGGCGTTGGCGTCCGCGAGATCGGCGGGGTCGGCGTACGCCGTGGTGCCGGGCTCGTCGCGCGGGGCACCGAAGCAGCGGACGCGGACGTCGAGCCCTGCTCGCGAGCGCAGCGCGCGGACGAGCTCGGCGACGTGGACGCCGGCGCCGCCGTACACGTCCGGGGGGTACTCCTTGGTCAGCAGGTCGATGCGCACGAGGGGCAACCTAGTGCGAACGACCGGGCGCAGACACCCCTCGCTTCGGCGCGGCGCTGCCCCTAGGGTCGGGCCATGCCTGGTCGTCTGCGCAACCCCAAGGTGCTCGCCATCGTCCTGGCCGGTGGGGAGGGCAAGCGGCTGCTGCCGCTGACCGCCGACCGGGCCAAACCCGCTGTTCCGTTCGGCGGCATCTACCGGCTGATCGACTTCGCGCTGTCGAACGTCGTCAACTCGGGCTACCTCAAGATCGTCGTGCTGACGCAGTACAAGTCGCACAGCCTCGACCGGCACATCTCCAAGACCTGGCGGATGTCAAACATGCTGGGCAACTACGTGGCGCCGGTGCCGGCGCAGCAGCGCGTGGGCAAGCGCTGGTACGCGGGCAGCGCCGACGCGATCTTCCAGAGCCTGAACCTTGTTCACGACGAGCGGCCCGACCACGTGGTCGTCGTGGGCGCCGACAACATCTACCGCATGGACTTCGCGCAGCTGCTCGCCCAGCACATCGAGACCGGTGCCGGGGCCACCGTCGCAGCGATCCGCCAACCGATCGCGATGGCCGACCAGTTCGGTGTCATCGACGTCGAACCCGCCGACCCGCGCCGGATCCGGGCGTTCCTCGAGAAGCCCACCGACCCGGTCGGTCTGCCGGACGCGCCGCACGAGATCCTCGCCTCGATGGGCAACTACGTGTTCGACACCGACGCCCTGGTCGACGCGGTCACCCGTGACGCCGACCGCGAGGGGTCGGACCACGACATGGGCGGCGACATCGTCCCCGACTTCGTCGACCGCGGTGAGGCCGGCGTGTACGACTTCCGCGACAACGACGTGGCAGGGTCGACCGATCGTGACCGCGACTACTGGCGCGACGTCGGGACGCTGGACGCCTACTACGACGCGCACATGGACCTCATCTCGGTGCTGCCCGTCTTCAACCTCTACAACTACGACTGGCCGCTCTACACCGACTACGGCCCGCTCCCACCGGCCAAGTTCGTGCACGGCTGGCACGGTCGGATCGGGCACGCCGTGAACAGCAGCGTCTCGCCGGGCGTCGTCGTCAGCGGCGCGACCGTCGAGAACTCCGTTCTCTCGCCTGGTGTCTACGCGCACTCGTGGTCGTCGGTGACCGACAGCGTGGTCCTCGACAACGTCCAGATCGGCCGGCACGCAGTCGTCCGGCGAGCGATCATCGACAAGAACGTCGTCATCCCCGACAACGCCAGGGTGGGGATGGATCCCGAAGAGGACCGCGCCCGCGGTCTGACCGTCACCGAGTCCGGGCTCGTCGTCATCGGAAAGGGCCAGCTGATCGCCTCATGAGCCACCACCAGGATGATCGCCCCGTCCGCGTCGGCGTGCAGATCCACCCGCAGCACGCCGAGTACGCCGACATCCGCCGCGCCGTCGCCGCGGCCGAGGAGCTCGGTGTCGACATCGTCTTCAACTGGGACCACTTCTTCCCGCTGTACGGCGACTCGGACGGTAAGCACTTCGAGTGCTGGACGATGCTCGGAGCCTGGGCCGAGGCGACGTCGCAGGTCGAGATCGGCGCCCTCGTCACCTGCAACAGCTACCGCAACCCCGAGCTGCTGGCCGACATGGCCCGCACCGTCGACCACATCAGCGGTGGGCGACTGGTCCTGGGCATCGGCGCCGGCTGGTGCGAGAGGGACTACGACGAGCTCGGCTACGAGTTCGGCACCGCCGGCTCGCGCCTGGCCGACCTGGGTGAGGCGCTGCCGCGCATCGAGAAGCGGCTGTCCGTGGGCAACCCGGCCCCGACCCGCGACGTCCCGGTGCTGATCGGCGGTGGCGGCGAGAAGAAGACGCTGCGCCTGGTGGCCAAGCACGCCGACATCTGGCACGGCTTCGGGGACCCCGAGGTCGTCGAGCGCAAGGTGCGGATCCTGGACGAGTGGTGCGCGACCGAGGGACGCGACCCCGCCGAGATCGAGCGGTCCGTGGGGGTCGAGGGGTCACCCGACGCCACCGGCGACCAGCTCCACGACCTCGGCGTGCGGCTGTTCACCATCGGGCTGAACGGCCCGGACTACGACCTGGCGCCGGCGCAGGACTGGCTGCAGTTCCGCGAAGCCAAGAACGCCTGAGCCGGCCTCGGCGGCGTGACCCAGATCCCCGCTCCGCCCACCCAGGAGCCCACGCTCCTGGTCACGCTCACCGGCCCGGACCGGCCCGGCGTCAGCGCCGTGCTCTTCGCGGCGGTTGCCGGTCGCGACCTCACCGTCTTGGACGTCGAGCAGGTGGTGGTGCGCTCGCACCTGACGCTCGCGGTGCTGCTGACGGTCGGCGGGGACCCCGTGGGCGTCGCCGCCGACGTCACCCGCGCCGGCGAGGCGCTGGGCATGAAAGTCACGTGCCGCACGGGTTTTGGCGACAGCGCAGCGCGTCGTAGCGGTCGGCTGCACGTGACGGTGCTGGGTTCTCCCATCACCGCGCTGGCCATGTCGGCCATCGCCGAGTCGATCGCCGAGCACGGCGGCAACATCGACCGGATCCGCCGGATCTCGCGCTGGCCCGTGACGACGATCGAGATCGACGTGTCGGGCGCCGACGTGAGCGGTCTGCGCCGCGTCCTGTCAGCGGTCGCGGCGGCCCGCGGAGTCGACATCGCCGTGTCGCCCGCCGGTCTGGCCCGCCGCGGCCGCCGTCTGGTCGTCATGGACGTCGACTCGACCCTGATCCAGGACGAGGTCATCGAGCTGATCGCCGTCCACGCCGGTCGCGAGGCCGAGGTCACCGCTGTCACCGACCGTGCCATGCGCGGTGAGCTCGACTTCGCCGAGAGCCTGCACGAGCGGGTGGCGCTGCTGGCCGGCCTGCCGGCGTCCGTGCTGGACGAGGTGCGAGCGCAGGTGCGCCTGACTCCCGGGGCACGCACCCTCGTGCGCACCCTCAAGCGCCTGGGGTTCACGGTCGGGCTGGTCTCGGGTGGGTTCATCGAGATCGTGCGGCCGCTCGCGGACCTGCTGGGCATCGAGCACGCCGAGGCCAACCGCCTCGAGGTGCGGGACGGCGTCCTGACGGGCCGGGTGCTCGGCGCCGTCGTCGACCGGGCTGCCAAGGCCGAGGCGCTGCGCCGGTTCGCTCGCGAGGAGGGGATCGCGCTCTCACGCACCATCGCGATCGGGGACGGCGCGAACGACCTCGACATGCTGGACGCCGCGGGGCTCGGCATCGCGTTCAACGCCAAGCCGGTGGTCCGCGCGCAGGCCGACACCTCGGTCACCGTCCCCTACCTCGACGCGGTGCTCTACCTGATCGGCATCCCGCGCGAGGAGGTCGAGGAGGCCGACGCCACCGACCCGGACGTCGACCCCGACGTCGACCCCGCGGACGTCGCTGAGCCGGCGCGCTGAGCCGGCGCGGGCCCGACGTACGGCCAAGGCCGCCCCACCCTGGGTGCGACCACTGCATCACGCGGTCACCAGGCGGGCCGGGGGCAGCCGGCCGCGCGGCTCCTCACCCACGGGGCACGGCGAACCGCGTCAGCCGTGCGCCGTGCGGCTGCAGGCAGTCCCAGGGGCCGTCCACCTCGAGCACGGCGACGGCGCCCGTCGAGAAGCCGGCGGGCAGCCCGGTCAGGGCCGACGCGCTGCTGCCCGGGCCGGCGAGCGCCAGGGTCAGGGTCGACTGCACCGGCTCGTGCCCCACGACGACCAGCAGGCGGACGTCGTCAGCCACCGCGCGCACGACCGCGAGCTCCGTCCCGGGCGAGGCGGCGTACAGCTCGGCCCGCTCGGTCATGACCGGCGCCTCGTCGAAGACCGCGCTCGCGAGCAGCCAGGTCTGGGTGGCGCGCAGCGCCGTGGAGCACAGCACCAGGTCGGGCACGCCGGTCTCGGCGGCCAGCCACCGGCCGAGGGCGGGCGCGTCCCGGCGACCGCGGTCCGACAACGGCCGGTCGTGGTCGACGACGTCCTCGGGCTGGTGCTGGTCGGACTTGGCGTGCCGCACCACGACGAGCCGGCGGTTCGGTGAGGTCATGTTGCAGTGTCTCGCGCCGTCGAGCGCGAGAACCCCGTCAGGCACGCGACTAGGCTCGGGCGATGCCCCCGACACCGACCCGTCGCCTGATGGTGATCGGCGGGGCCGAGGACAAGGTGGGCCGGTCGCGGGTGCTGCGGCGGTTCGTGCGGCTGGCCGGCGGCGCGGATGCGCGGGTCGTCGTCGTGCCGACCGCGTCCAGCGTCCCCGACCAGATGGTCGCGATGTACACCGAGGTGTTCGGGCGCCTCGGGGTGGCCTCGGTCACCGCGGTCGCGCCGGCGAACCGGCTGCACGGCGACGACCCGGCCCTGATCGGGCCGCTGGATCGCGCCACGGGCGTGTTCATGACCGGCGGCAACCAGCTCAAGCTGTCCCAGGTGCTCACCGGAACCCCGGTGGGCCGGGCGATCCACCAGGCCTACGAGCGCGGGTGCGTGGTCGCCGGGACGTCGGCGGGCGCGAGCATCGTCAGCTCGCACATGATCTCGATGGGCGACGAGGGGGTCACCCCTCGCCAGCGCACCAGCCAGCTGTCCGCCGGGCTCGGCCTGCTGCCCGACGTCGTGGTCGACCAGCACTTCGACCAGCGAGGCCGCTACGGGCGGCTGCTGTCGCTGGTGGCCCAGTCGCCGTCCCTGCTGGGCATGGGCGTCGACGAGGACACCGCCGCACTGATCACCGATGGGCACCTGCCCGAGGTGGTGGGTGCCGGGGGCGTGTTCCTGGTCGACGCCTCTCAGGCGCTGTCCGACGCCCACGAGGCGCGGCAGGGCGCGCCTCTGCTGGTGTCCGGCGCCGTCGTCCACGCCCTGCCCAGCGGGGTGCGGTTCGACCTGGCGACCCGACGGCTGCTCGGCTTCGTCCAGCGTCGTCGAGACGCGACCGTGGCGGTCTCGCACCAGGACCGCGACGAGGCGACCCGCGCCACCCGGGTGCGCCACGACGACCCGCCCGTCCTGCGCGCCCTCGGCCAGCCCGAGCGCTGACCACCCACCGACTGGAGAGCCGATGACCGAGCCCGGACCCTCGCCGGACCTCACCATCCTCGAGACGCACGTGTACCGGGGCCCGAACATCTGGTCGTACGACGTGTCGGTGCACCTGGTCGTCGACCTCGGCTCGCTCGAGCGGTTCCCCACCAGCGAGCTGCCCGGGTTCACCGACGCCCTGGTGGCGCTGCTGCCGCGGATCGAGCGGCACACCTGCTCGCGCGGGCACCGGGGCGGCTTCATCGAGCGGCTGCGTGAGGGCACCTGGCTCGGGCACGTCGCCGAGCACGTCGCGCTGCAGCTGCAGCAGGAGGCCGGGCACGACATCCGCCGCGGCAAGACCCGCGGCGTCAAGGGCCGCCCCGGTGTCTACAACGTGGTCTTCGGGTACGTCGACGAGCGGGTGGCGCTGGCCGCCGCGCGGCTGTCGGTGCGGCTGGTCAACCACCTGGTGCAGGCCGAGCCGGGCCTGGACTTCGACGCCGGGCTCGACCTGTTCCTGCGCCGCGCCGAGCGGACGGCGTTCGGCCCCAGCCCCGCCGCCATCGTCGAAGAGGCCGTCAGCCGCGACATCCCGTGGATCCGGCTGAACGAGCAGTCCCTGGTGCAGCTCGGCCAGGGCGTCCACCAGCAGCGCATCCGGGCCACGATGACCTCGGGCACCAGCGCCCTGGCCGTCGACATCGCCGGCGACAAGGAGCTGACCAGCACGCTGCTCGCCTCGGCCGGCCTCCCCGTGCCCGGCACGCAGAGCGTGCGCACCATCGAGGACGCCGTCCGCGTGGCCGACCGGATGGGCTACCCCGTCGTGGTCAAGCCCCTGGACGGCAACCACGGCCGCGGTGTGTGCCTGGACCTGCGGTCCGCGGACGACGTCCGCGCCGCGTTCGACGTCGCCCAGGAGCAGTCGCGGCGCGGCTGGGTCGTGGTCGAGTCGCTGATCCTGGGACGGGACTACCGCTGCCTGATCATCGGCGGCCGGATGCAGGCCATCGCCGAGCGGGTACCGGCGCACGTCATGGGCGACGGCGTGCGCTCGGTGACCGAGCTGGTCGAGGCGACCAACGCCGACCCCCGGCGGGGGGTGGGCCACGAGAAGGTGCTGACCCGGATCAGCGTCGACGACGCGGCCGTCGACCTGGTGCGGCAGCAGGGTTTCGGGATGCACGAGGTGCCCCCGGCCGGCGAGATGGTCAAGCTCGCGCTCACCGGCAACATGTCGACCGGCGGTATCTCCGTCGACCGCACCTTCGAGGCCCACCCCGACAACGTCGAGATCGCCGAGGAGGCCGCCCGCGTCATCGGTCTGGACGTCGCGGGCATCGACTTCATCTGCCCCGACATCGCCCAGCCCGTGCGCGAGACCGGGGGCGCGATCTGCGAGGTGAACGCGGCGCCGGGGTTCCGCATGCACACCCACCCCACGGTCGGCGAGCCGCAGTACATCGCCAAGCCGGTGGTCGACCTGCTGTTCCCGCCGGGCGCCGCCTCGCGGGTGCCGATCGTCGCCGTCACGGGCACGAACGGCAAGACCACGACCTCGCGGATGATCGCGCACGTCTTCAAGGGTTTGGGGCACAAGGTCGGCATGACCAGCACCGACGGCGTGGTGATCGACGAGCGGCTGGTCATCAAGGCGGACGCCTCCGGCCCCAAGTCCGCGCGGATGGTGCTGCAGAACCCGCGCGTGGACTTCGCGGTGTTCGAGGTAGCCCGCGGGGGGATCCTGCGCGAGGGACTGGGGTTCGACCGGGCGGACGTCGCCGTCGTCACCAACATCGCGCCCGACCACCTCGGGATGCGGGGCATCGACACCCTCGAGCAGCTCGCGGCGGTCAAGGCCGTCGTCGTCGAGGCCGTGCCGCGCCACGGGCACGCGGTGCTGAACGCCGACGACCCGCTGGTGCGCGAGATGCGCCGACGCTGCTCGGGCGAGGTCGTGTGGTTCTCGCTGCGCGCCCCCGGCACCCCCGTGCGCGACCTGATCGACGAGCACTGCCGGCGCGGCGGCAAGGCGGTGGTGCTCGACACCAGCGACAAGGGCGACATGATCGTGATCCGGCACGGACGCCGGTCGATGCAGCTGGCGTGGACCCATCTGCTGCCCTCGACGTTCGGTGGCGCCGCGCTGATGAACGTCGCGAACGCGATGGCCGCTGCGGGCGCGGCGTTCGCCGCCGGTGCGCCCCTGCACGACATCCGGCAGGGGCTGCGCACGTTCACCACGTCGTACTACCTGTCGCCGGGCCGGATGAACCTGCTGCCGGTGATGGGCGTCGAGGTCGTCGTCGACTACTGCCACAACCCCGCGGGCATGCGGGCGCTCGGCGACTTCGTCGAGCGGTACTCGACGCGCCAGTCCGTCACCGCCGACCTCGGTAAGCCGTCTCGCATCGGGATGATCGGGGCGGCGGGCGACCGTCGTGACGAGGACATCCGCGAGCTGGGCGAGGTGGCCGCTGACGTGTTCGACGTCGTCGTCGTCCGCGAGGACGCGAACCTGCGCCGGCGCGCGCCGGGCGCCGCCGCTGCGCTGGTCGCCGAGGGGCTGCACGCGCGGATGCGCGAGGGTGCGCGCTGCAAGCAGGTCGAGATCGTCACCGACGAGCTGGCCGCGGTGCGCCACGTCATGGCGCGCGCCAACGCGGGCGACCTCGTCGTGCTGTGCGCCGACAAGCACGCCGGCGTCCTCGCCGAGCTCGAGGTGCTGAGCCGCCAGGCGCAGGCCGGTGCCCACACCGGCGACGTCGTCGGTGACCCCGACCTCGACCCGCGCCTGCTGGCGCTGGACGCCGTCGCGACCGGCTCAGCTGCCGACGCGGGCAGCATCTGAGGCGCGCCGAGGGCCTCGCTCAACCCGGCGCGGCGGGCAGGTCGCCAGCGATGCGCAGCAGGGCAGGGGCGTAGGCGCGGTCGTCGTCGGCGCCCGCGTGCGCCACCAGCGACTCGACCAGCAGCCGCACCGCCTGGTCGCCGTGGCCGGACTCGAGCAGCGCCAGGGCCAAGAACGCGTGCGCCGCAACGCTCTCGGGCCGCTCTGCGACGACCTGGGTGAGCACCGACACCGCCTCGGCCGGCCGGCCGAGCACCCGCAGGCTGGAGCCGAGGCCGATCAGCGCCTGGTGCCGGTGCGGCTCGCGCAGCCCGTCGCGCAGGGCCGCGCGGTACGCCGGCACCGCCTGCGCCGGCAGCCCGCCGTCATCCAGGGCGCTGGCCCACTCGTGCATCAGGCGGGGGTCGTCGGGGTCGGCGTCGAGCAGCGCCAGCAGCAGCCGCTGCCGGTCGACGGGTGCGGCCCGGTGCAGGGCGGCGATCTGCTCCTCCAGCGGGTGCTGCCCGCGGGCGGCGACGACCTTGGTGCGCACCTGGTCCGGTCCGTCGGGCGTCGCGCCATGGCGTTGCAGCCAGTCGTCGAGCAGCTCGCGGTCGGCGTGGCACATCATCGCGACGACGTCGCCCGCCCCAGCGCCCGCGGCCAGCGCGCGCAGGCCCGACAGCTCGTCGGCGTACGCCGGGACGTCGGCCACGCCGACCCGGGCGAGCCCGGTGACCAGCTGGGCCCGCATGTCCTCGAGGGTGCGCCCGCGCAGATAGCGCTCCTTGTGCACGGTCACGACCTGGTCGCTGCGGCGTCCGGCGATCTCGCCGAGCGCGTTCAGCAGGTCGTCGGACCGGTCGCCCGCCGTGCCGAGACCGAGGCGCACCAACGAGCCGGGGGCGCGTAGCCCCTCGCACACGTCCATCAGCGCCTCGAGCCCGGCTTCGTTGTGAGCCAGGTCGATCACCACCGTCACCGTCCCGCCCGGCACCGGCAGCGACCACACGTTGAGCCGGCCCGGGTTGAGCCGGACGTCAGGGCTGAACGTGCGCAGACCCTCGACCACCGCCTCACGCGCCAGACCCAGGCCGAGGGCCGCTGCGGCAGCGGCCAGCGCGTTGGCCAGGTTGTGCCGCGAGAGCCCGCACAGGGCGATCGGCAGGTCGAGCACGTTGACGAGCCGGTCGGGGTCGCCGTCCGGGCGCAGCACGACCACCTGGCCGTCGAGCACCGTGATGCCGCGGCCACCGGCGTCCAGGGCCGTGCGCAGGGCCGGTGAGTCCGGGTGCAGGCTGAAGACCCACGGCCGGGCGGGGGTGCCGGGCAGCATCGCGAGCACCCGCGGGTCGTCGCCGTTCAGCACGCACCAGCCGCTGGGTGAGGTCACGCGGGTGATGATCGCCTTGACCTCGGCGAGCTGGTCGACGGTGTCGATGCCCTGCATCCCCAGGTGGTCGGCGCTGACGTTGGTGACCACCGAGACATCGTTGGCGACGACGCCCATCCCCCGCAGCAGCAGCCCGCCGCGCGCCGTCTCGAGCACCGCGCACTGCACGCCGGGGGCGTCCAGGACGGCGCGCGCCCCGGCAGGGCCGGAGTAGTCGCCCGGCTCGACCACCTCGCCCTGCACGACGACGCCGTCCGTGCTCGACCAGCCGGTGCGCAAGCCGGCGGTCATCGCGATGTGCGCCAGCAGCCGGGTCGTCGTGGTCTTGCCGTTGGTGCCTGTCACTGACGCGACCGGCACCCTCGCCCGCACCGCGCTCGGACGGCGACGGGCGGGCGCACCGCGCACCGCGGACGAGGCCGCCGCCAGCCGCTCGTCGACCACAGCCCCCGTCGGCAGGCCGCCCTCGGTGTCCTGAAGGCAGCTGTCGAGGCACGCGTCGAGGCACTGCGCCACCGCCTGGCCCAGCGCCACGGCCCGGTCGTGGTGCCGCCAGGGGTAGGCGACGACCACCTCGCGCAGGCCCGACCCGGCCCGCACCCGCA
>JACMOY010000239.1 GCA_014377795.1 Actinomycetota bacterium
CGAGGGCTCGTTCGGCGGTCCGCGCGTCGTTGCGGTGCAGGTCCTTGATCTCGGCGATGGTCAGCTCGTGCGCCGGGGAGGAGTGGTGGCCGCCGTACGGGACGTCGCAGGGGCCGACGACCTGCCAGCCGTCCGGGTGCTCTGGGGGCAGCTGGCCGCCGCCCCGCCACGGAGTCAGCTCGCTGCCCTTGCGCCCGGTGTGACCCAGCTGGATCGCCGGCACCGCGCCCATCTCCTCGAGGATGGTCGTCACCCGTCGCAGTCCCTCGATCTGCGCGTCGTCGTAGGTGCCGCCGCAGCTGGTGCTGGTGCGGCCGTCCGCGGTGATGGCCAGCTGCTCGGGGAAGACCAGCCCGAAGCCGCCGCCACCCCGTCACGTTCGTGTCGTGTCGTGGCCGGCTCAGCGGGCATCGACGCGGCGGGCCACCCGTCGGCGCGCGGGCGCGACGACCACGCCGATGGCGGCCACGAGCAGCAGCACCGGCACGAGGACGAAGCCGCGGTGCGGGCCGACGACGTCCGACAGCGCCCCCAGGGCGAACGGCGCCGCTGCGCTGGCGACGCCCGCACCCAGGGTGGCCCAGCTCGCGGCGACGTCGGTGCGTCCCCCCGCGGCGCGCAGCAGACGGGCCAGAGCCAGCGGGAACTGCACCGAGACGCCGAGACCGAGGACGAGCAGCCCGACCACGGCGGCGGGGACGGTGGCGGCCTGCCACACGATCGCCCACCCGGCGGCGGCCACGCCCAGGGCCCCGAGCAGCAACCGCTCGACGCCGACCCGCAGGGTGAGCCGCCCGCCGCCGAGCCGGCCGATCGCCATCCCGGCGATGATGACGCTGATCAGGGCGGCAGCCACCCCGCCGCTGACGCCGGTGCGTTGGCGCAGCAGGTCGCCGGCCCAGTAGGTCAGGCAGAACTCGACCGCCACCGAGCAGGTGACGACGGCGAGGGCCACCCAGAACCGCGGTGGCAGAACGGCAACGGCGCTGTCGCGAGGTTGCGGCCGCCTGGCCAGGGCCGGTGACTGCGGTGCACGCGCGACGGCCACCATCGCGCCCAGGGCGAGCGGCACCGTGACGAGCACGGCCCCGCGCCAGCTGAGACCCAGGGCAACCGACGCGCCCACCGCCAGCGGCGCGAACACCCCGACACCGGCCGCGGCGCCGTTCGCCTCGCTGATCGCGGCCGGCCCCGCCTCGCGGTGGTGGTCGGCGAGCACGGGGCTGGCCGCGTTGAACGCCGACGACCCACCGACACCGACGACCAGCGCACCCAGCACCGTCCATGGCAGGCCTGGGCTGAGCGTCAGCAGCAGCACCCCGACGATGGCGCCCCCCACGCCGGCCACGAGCAGACCGCGCCGACCGATCCGGCGCACGGCCGTGACGGCGATCGCCGCTGACACCACCGACCCCAGGGCCAGGGCGGTTCCGTGCAGGCCGGCGACAGCCCTGGAGGTGCCTTGTTCGACGCGCAGCAGCGGCACGCTCGGGCCGAAGGAGTACAGGAACCACCCCCAGACCGACGTGACCGCGTACACGGCGAAGGTGAGGTGGTCGCGCTGCACACCCTGGATGTCGCTGCGGGCCGGACGGCGGCCGCCCACTCAGACCGACCGCTCGACCACGTGGTCGATGCACTGCGTCAGGGCGCGGACGTCGTCCGGCTCGATCGCGGGGAACGTCCCGATGCGCAGCTGGTTGCGGCCGAGCTTGCGGTAGGGCTCGGTGTCGACGATTCCGTTGTGCCGCAGCACCTTTGCGACCTGCGCGGCGTCCACGTCATCGGTGAAGTCGATCGTCGCCACGACGTTGCTGCGGTGCGCGGGGTCGGTGACGAACGGGGTCGTGTACGACGTGCGCTCGGCCCAGGCGTAGAGGTGGCCGGCCGACTCCGCGCTGCGTCCGGCGGCCCAGGCGAGCCCGCCGTGCGCCAGCATCCAGTCCGTCTGCTCGGCCATCATCACCAGGGTCGCGACGGCCGGGGTGTTGTAGGTCTGGTCGAGGCGGCTGTTGGTGATCGCGGTCGTCAGGCGCAGCGACTCGGGGATCCACCGCCCGCCACCGTCGATCTGGTCGGCCCGTTCGATCGCGGGCGGCGACATGATGGCGAACCAGAGCCCGCCGTCGCTCGCGAAACCCTTCTGCGGCGCGAAGTAGTACACGTCCGTGGCCCCCACGTCGACCATCAGCCCGCCGGCGGCCGAGGTGGCGTCGACGACGACGAGCGGGCCGCCGTCCGCACCGCTGACCGCACCCGGCACCGGGGCCACAGGGGCCATCACGCCGGTCGACGTCTCGTTGTGCGGCCACGCGTGGACGTCGACGTCGGGGTCGGCGACCGGCACGGACAGCCCGCCGGGCGCGGCCTCGATGACCCGGGGGTCCGCCAGGAACGGCGCGGCCGCGGTGGCTGCCGCGAACTTGGCCGAGAACTCGCCGAAGACCAGGTGCTGGGCGCGCTCACGCACCAGACCCAGGGTGGCGACGTCCCAGAACAGCGTCGACCCGCCGTTGCCGAGCACCACCTCGTACCCCTCGGGCAGGCCGAACAGCTCGACCAGGCCCGAGCGCACCCGTCCGACGAGCGAGCGCACCGGCTGCTGGCGGTGCGAGGTGCCGAGCAGGGTGCGACCAGCGGCGGCAACGGCGTCGACCTGAGCCGCGCGCACCTTGCTCGGGCCCGAGCCGAAGCGGCCGTCGACCGGCAGCAGGTGCGGCGGGATCTGGAGGATCACCCCCCGATCCTCTCAGGGGTGGTCGGGGTGCACGGCCGCCGTCCAGCCGGTGACGTCCTGCGGGCTGCGGCGCCCGGGGCCGACGTACCGCGCGGAGGGGCGGATCAGGCGCCCCGTGCGCTTCTGCTCCAGGATGTGCGCCGACCACCCGGCGGTGCGGGCGCAGCTGAACATCGGCGTGAACATCGACGCCGGCACCTCGGCGAAGTCCAGGATCACGGCCGCCCAGAACTCCACGTTGGTGGCGAGCACGCGGTCCGGACGGCGGGCGTGCAGCTCGTCCAGCGCGGCCTGCTCGAGCGCGGCGGCGACCTCGTAGCGCGGGGCGTGGAGCCGCTGGGCGGTGGCGCGCAGCACACGGGCGCGGGGGTCCTCGGCGCGGTAGACGCGGTGGCCGAAGCCCATCAGCCGCTCGCCCTTGTCGAGGACGTCCTTGACGTACGCCGTCGCGTCGCCGGAGCGCTCAACCGCCTCGATCATGTGCAGCACCCGGGACGGCGCGCCGCCGTGCAGCGGTCCGCTCATCGCACCCACGGCACCGGACAGGCACGCGGCGACGTCCGCTCCGGTCGAGGCGATCACCCGGGCGGTGAACGTCGAGGCGTTCATGCCGTGCTCGGCCGCCGACACCCAGTAGGCGTCGACCGCCTCGACGTGGCGGGGGTCGGGGTCGCCGCGCCAGCGGATCATGAACCGCTCGACGACCGTGCGGGCTTTGTCGACCTCGCGCTGCGGCACCATCGCCAGGTCCTGCCCGCGGGCGGACTGCGCGATGAACGACAGCGCCATGACCGAGGCACGGGCCAGCTCTTCGCGGGCGGTGGCGACGTCGATGTCGAGCAGCGGCCGGTAGCCCCAGATCGGGGCCAGCTGGGCGAGGGCGCTCTGGACGTCGACCCGCACGTCACCGGTGTGCACCGGGAGCGGGAACGGCTCGGCCGGCGGCAGGCCCGGGTTGAACTCGTTGTCGACGAGCAGCCCCCAGACGTTGCCGAACGAGACGTGCCCGACCAGGTCCGTGATGTCGACGCCGCGGTAGCGCAGCGAGCCGCCTTCCTTGTCGGGCTCGGCGATCTCGGTCTCGAAGGCGACGACACCCTCGAGCCCGGGGCGCAGGGTGGTGTCGGGGCTGGCGTCGGTCATGACGCTCCTCTCACTCGGCATCGAGTGCTGGGCCTGCGGACGATCGTTGCGGCATCAGTCTGCCTGCTCTGGCCGCACCTAGAGTTCCACGCGTGAGCGAGCACCCGATCCTGGACCCGACCGTCCGCGTCGGCTACCCCGGGGAGCACGCCCTGGACGACGTCAGCGGGCCGCCGCTGGCCCTGCTCGCCGCCTGGGGGGCGGACGCCGTCGCCGACGACCGCGTGGACGAGCCGGACGCGATGTCGCTGGCCACGGTCGACGAGGCCGGCCACCCGGACTCGCGGATCGTGCTGCTTAAAGGGTTGTCCGCCAAGGGTTTTGAGTTCTTCACCCACACCACCTCGGCGAAGGGCCGCCAGCTCGCGCACGCGCCGTACGCCGCCCTCGTGCTGCTGTGGCACCCGATGCATCGCCAGGTGCGGGTGCGCGGTCCGGTCGAGCAGGTGTCGCGCGAGGAGGCCGCCGCGTACTTCGCGACGCGTCCGCGGGGGTCGCAGGTGGCGTCGTCCGCGTCGCGCCAGTCCGCCGCGGTCGGCTCGCGGGCCGAGCTCGAGCAGGCCGTGGCCGACGAGCAGGCCCGCTGGCCCGACACCGGGTCGCCGTCCGACGTCCCGCTGCCCGAGCACTGGGGCGGGTACCGGCTGCGGCCGGACACCGTCGAGTTCTGGGTGGGCCAGCCCTCGCGCCTGCACGACCGGATCCTGTTCTCGCGCAGCGGTTCCGGCGATCTGGACGACCCGACGTCCTGGGCCCTCAGCCGCCTCCAACCCTGACCCGCCCTTTCCGGCACTTGCTGCACTACTTGTCGCGCCGTTCGCGAGCGCGACGACAGATAGTGAGGCAAGTGCCCCCCGACCAGGTCGGCGCTGAGCGCAGCGGCCCGCGGGCACGGAACAGCCCACGGGCTGGGCCGCTCGAGAGCGGCCCGGACCGCTGTGGACGACAGCGGTGTACCCGTGGGCTGCGGTGGCTACCTGGATCTCGCCGGCCGGTCGGCCGGTCAGGGATGCGGGGCAACCCGTCC
>JACMOY010000240.1 GCA_014377795.1 Actinomycetota bacterium
ACGTCGAACTCGACCCGGTTGACCGACGAGATGGTCGACGACCCTGGGCTCGCCACAGTGAAGATGCGGGTCCAGGCGCCGCCGTCGACCCGTCGGTAGAGACCGTACGACGACATCGAGGCGTACACGGTTGTGGGCTTGATCGGGTCCGTCAGGATCTTGGTGACCCCACCGCGGAAGAAGTCGCCGCCGTTGGCAGATCCGGTCGCGACCTCGTCAGCCGTCTCGGACTTGGACAGGGTCCAGGTCGTGCCGCCGTCGATGGACTCGTAAAGGCCCACAGGAGAAACGCCAGGCGGGGTGAAGCGGCCGCCGTTGACCGACGAGGCGCCGTGCCGTGCGACGTCAGTGCCGACGTACAGGTGGTCCCTCTTCTTGGGGTCGACGGCGATGGCGCCGATCGAGCGGTCGAGCGCGAAGTCCTTGCCGGCGAGCATGGTCGGGACCTTGCTGAAGCTGGCACCCTGGTTCGTCGAGCGATAAAGACCGACACCAGCCTCGGAGTCCGAGCTGCCGCTCTCCTCGCCGGTGCCGACGTACAGCGCACCGTCCGCCGCGACGTACAGGTCGCCGATGGCGCCCGAGGGGATGTCCGCACCGATCGACGTCCAGGTCGGGGTCAACCCCGTCGCGTTCGTCGTCTTCCACACTCCGCCGCCGGCGGAGGCGATGTACATGGTGCAGGCGGTGGCGGTGCAGGTCGGGTCGATCGCCATGGCCGTCGTGCGGCCGGCGACGTGGGCGTCGGTGCCGGTGTACGTCACGTCACCCGGGACGGTTCCCTGAGTCGGGCCTGCCATCGACCAGGCTCCGTTCGCCGCCGGTGACTCATTCCCGTCACCGGTCGTCGGGGTGCCGAGGCTCGCAACCTTGCCGTTGCGGGAGGCCTTGACGAACGCCGACCGGGCGCCGTCGCTCTGCGCCGACGCGATGGTCGTGCGCGGGAACGCGCGGGCGTCGTACTGCTCCTGGGCCGGGCCGCTGAGCAGCTCACCCGAGCCCTCACCACCCTGCTGCTCGAGCTTCTCGCGGGCGAAGGCGATCGCACCGCTGTGCACGTTCAGCCGCGGGTGCTCCTTGACGAACTCCTGCAGCGACTCGTTGGTGTGCTCGCCGCGGATCTTCTCGAAGATGGCCTCGCCGTTCGTGGCGGCGAGGGCACCGACGCCGACCAGGACCGCGACACCGGCGGCGGTGGCCGCCCGTGCGCGCCCGGTGGGCAGATGACGTCTGGACATGCGTGTCCCTTCAGGGCTTAACAGCGGAAAAAGGTGTTCGCACCCTTTGACGGTAACTGTGCCGTCACGCACCGTGATTAGTCGTCGGCACTATTGCCAAGATTGAGCAAAATGTTGGTAAAACGGCGGACGCGTCGCCGTCGGAATAGTTGACCAGTCAATTGCGCTACCGGTGTGTC
Organism: Actinomycetota bacterium; assembly: GCA_014377795.1. Lineage (GTDB taxonomy): Bacteria > Actinomycetota > Actinomycetes > Actinomycetales > Angustibacteraceae > JACMOY01. The sequence continues at coordinate 1,418 of JACMOY010000240.1, forward strand.
CCAAACACTTCTCCCGGAGGTCACCGTGTCCGTGCTCGTCCTCACCGGCTCCGCCCGCCAGGGCTCCTACACCCGCGCGCTGGGCGCTCTGGTCGCCGACGTCGCGGCCGACGGCGCGCTCGCCGCCGAGCTCACCGCACTGCCGTTCTTCAACCAGGACCTCGAGGGCACGCCGCCCGCCGAGGTGGTGGCGCTGCGCGAGCAGGTGGCCGACGCCGACCTGCTCGTCGTCATCACCCCCGAGTACAACGGCACCATCTCGGGGCTGCTCGGCAACGCCATCGACTGGCTCTCGCGCCCGTACGGCGCCGGCGTGCTTCGCGGCAAGCCCGTGCTCGCCGTCGCCGCGTCGCCCGGCGAGATCGGCGGGGCGCGCGCTGTCGTGGCCCTGCGCACCGTTCTCGGCAACGCCGGCGCCGACCTCGCGTCGGCCGCCCTCACCGTCGGCGCCGTCGCCGAGCGGCTGGACGACCCGGCTCTGCGCGCCGAGCTCCTGGCTGCCCTGGACGACGCAGCCCCTGCGGCGAAGGCCGCCTGACCGCAACAGCACGCCGAAGGGCCCGACCACATCGGTCGGGCCCTTCGACGATCTCGGGGGTGGAGGTGGCGGGAATCGAACCCGCGTCCGCTGACGCAGAACCAGGACTTCTCCGGGTGCAGCCTGCTGTGGTTTTTCTCGGCTCCAGCGATCGCGCAGGCACGTCGCTGCCAAGCCCAGCCGCGTAAGTGTTCAACGGACCCCCGCGGCCTGGGTCCGAAGCAGTGGCTCCGTAGATGACGCCAGGATCCGGGGCCGGAGCCTCCCCGGGCTGACGGACTTTTACACTCGCTCAGGCGGCGAGGGCAAAGTCGGTGCGCTTGGAATCGGCACCTATTGGTTTGCACGGATCGTTTGCGAGATAACCGTGCGTCCTCGACCCGCTTCTCCTGGGATTACGACCAACGTCGAAACCGTTCACCCCCCTGTTCAGTTGTGCCCTCACCCTACGCCCGACCGCGTGCCCCGGGGTACTCGATCGCTGCGGGCGCGGTGTGGTGCGCCGTCGAGGCGCACGGTCACGGCGCGGAGGATACGGTGACGCGCCACGCCCACACCCACGAAGAGGCAACGTGATCACCTTCACGGCCGTCACGAAGCGGTTCCCCGACGGCACCGTCGCCGTCGACGACCTCACCCTCGATCTGCCCGAGGGCAAGATCACCGTGTTCGTCGGCCCGTCCGGCTGCGGCAAGACCACGTCGCTGCGGATGATCAACCGGATGGTCGAGCCGACGTCCGGCCAGGTGCTGGTGCAGGGCCGTGACGTGATGGAGCAGGACCCCGCCGAGCTGCGACGCGGCATCGGGTACGTCATCCAGACGGCCGGGCTGCTGCCGCACCGCACCGTGGTCGACAACATCGCGACCGTCCCGTACCTGCTCGGGTGGGACAAGAAGCGCGCCCGCTCCACCGCGCTCGAGCTGCTCGAGAGGGTCGGGCTGCCGGCGGCGTACGCCAAGCGCTACCCGGCGCAGCTGTCCGGTGGCCAGCAGCAGCGGGTGGGGGTCGCGCGCGCGCTCGCGGCCGGCCCGCCGATCATGCTGGTGGACGAGCCCTTCAGCGCCGTCGGCCCCGTGGTGCGGGCCCAGCTGCAAGCCGAGTTCCTGCGGCTGCAGCAGGACCTCGGCAAGACGATCGCGTTCGTCACCCACGACATCGACGAGGCCGTCAAGCTCGGCGACGTCGTGGCGGTGTTCCACCAGGGCGGCCACCTGGCGCAGGTCGACACCCCGGAGCAGCTGCTCGCGGCCCCGGCGAACGACTTCGTGGCGGACTTCGTGGGACGCGACCGCGGCATCCGCCGGCTCGGCTTCCGGCTCGCCGACTCCCTGCCGGTGCAACCGGTCGACGCGCCCCGCGACAGCGAGTGGGTGCTCGACCTGGACGACCGCGGTCGCCCACGCGGGTGGTCGCGTCGTGGGGTGACCGCCTCGATGCAGAGCGGCGGTGGCACGTTCACCACCGCCGACTCGCTGCGCACCGTGCTCGACCTGACCCTGACGTCACCCGCGGGCGTGGCGGTCCGCGTCGACCAGCACGGCGTCGCTGACGGAACCGTCGACCACGCCGCCATCGCCGCGCACATCCAGGACGACCCGATCCGCGCGGCCCGCTGATGCTGCAGTACCTGCGCACCAGCAGCCCCGCGGTGCTGGCGGCGCTCGGCCAGCACGTCGTCCTCGCGCTGCTGCCGGTGCTGATCGGGCTCGCGGTCGCGCTGCCGGTGGGCTACCTCGCGCACCGGTTCCGATGGCTGTACCCGCCGCTGCTCACCATCAGCAGCGTCCTGTACGCCGTCCCCTCGCTGGCGCTGTTCGTCGTGCTCCCGGTGATCCTGGGCACCCAGACCCTCGACCCGCTCAACATCGTCGTGGCCCTGAGCGTCTACACGGTGGCACTGCTCGTGCGCACCGTGGTCGACGGCCTGGCCTCGGTGCCGCCCGCGGTGACCGCCGCGGCCACCGCAGTGGGGTTCCGGCCGCTCGGGCTGCTGCTGCGCGTCGAGCTGCCGATCGCCGTACCCGTGATCCTGGCCGGCCTGCGCGTCGCGACGGTCTCGAACGTCTCCCTGGTCAGCGTCGGTGCGCTGCTCGGCGTCGGGGGTCTGGGCGCGCTGTTCACCGACGGCCTGCAGCGCGACTACCTGGCCCCGATCATCACCGGCATCGTGCTGTCGGTGCTGCTCGCCCTGGTGCTCGACAGCGTGATCGTCGGGGTGCAGCGGGTGCTCACCCCCTGGTCTCGCGTGGGTGAGCGATGAGCGTCCTGACCGACGTTGCCGCGTTCCTCGCCGCCGGCTCGAACTGGCAGCCCGAGAACCCCGACGGCATCACCGCGAGACTGCTGGAGCACCTGCAGTACACCGGGATCGCACTCGCCATCGCGACCGCCATAGCGATCCCGGTCGGCCTGTTCATCGGGCACACCGGCAGGTTCGCCTTCATCGCCATCAACGCGGGCAACGCCGGTCGCGCGCTGCCGACCCTCGGCCTGCTCTCGCTGGTGGTGATCCTCGTCGGAATCGGGCTGGTGCCGGTGATCGTGGCTCTGGTGGTGCTGGCGATCCCCCCACTGCTGACGTCGACGTACGCCGGCTTGCAGTCCGTCGACCGCGCGACCGTCGACGCGGCGCGCGGTCAGGGAATGCGCGAGCGGCAGGTGCTGCTTCGTACTGAGGTGCCCATCGCCCTACCGATCCTGATGTCCGGCATCCGCAACGCGACGTTGCAGGTCGTCGCCACGGCCACCGTCGCGGCGTACGTGGCCCTGGGCGGTTTCGGTCGCTTCCTCATCGACGGCCTTGCCGTCCGCGACTACGCGCAAGTCGTCGCTGGCGCCGTCCTGGTGGCCGCGCTCGCGATCGTCCTGGACCTGCTGCTGGCCGGTGTGCAGCGGCTGGTCGTCTCACCCGGCGTCTCCGGACGCGCCCTCACCCGCACCACTCCTCGAAAGGTGTCCCCATGACCCCCCGCCCCACTCGACGCGCCGCGCTGGTCGGCGCTCTGGCCACTGCCGCGCTCGCCCTGAGCGCCTGCGGCGGGTCGAACGCGCTCACCCCGCAGGCGACGTCCGCCAGTGCCGCGCCCGCCGACACCATCGTGATCGGCTCGGCCAACTTCCCCGAGAACGTCCTGCTGGCGCAGATGTACGCCGCGGCGCTCACCGCCAAGGGCGTCAAGGTCAGCACCAAGCTCAGCATCGGCTCCCGCGAGACCTACATCCCGGCGCTGCAGGACGGCTCGATCGACCTGCTGCCCGAGTACAACGGCAACCTGCTCAGCTACTTCAGCAAGACGCCCAAGGCCACGGATCCCCAGGGCGTGTACGCCGAGCTGAAGGCTGCCCTGCCCCCAGAGCTCGCCGTGCTCGAGCAGGCCCCGGCCGAGGACAAGGACACCCTGACCGTCACCAAGGAGACGGCGGCGAAGTACTCGCTCACCTCCATCGCCGACCTCAGCGGCAAGAGCGCGAACCTCGTGCTCGGCGCCGGGCCCGAGTTCAAGTCCCGCCGCGCCGGCCTCGTCGGCCTCAAGGACGTGTACGGCCTGACCTTCAAGCAGTTCAAGCCGCTGGACACCGGCGGTCCGCTCACCATCAGCGCCCTCAAGGGCGGCCAGATCGACGTCGCCAACGTCTTCTCCACCGACTCGGCCATCGTCACGAACGGGTTCGTCGCCCTGACCGACCCCAAGAACGTGTTCCTGGCCCAGAACGTCGTCCCGCTGATCACCGCGAAGAAGGTGTCGCCGACCATCACGTCGACGCTGAACGCGCTCTCGGCCAAGCTGACCACCGACGTGCTGACCGCCGAGGTGAAGAAGGTGCAGGTCGACAAGCAGGACCCGGCCACCGTCGCGGACGCCTGGGTCAAGGCCAACCTGGGCTGACCACCCCGGCACGGGCCCACTCGCCGCCCAGCGCCGGCCCGGGGTGGGTGCGACCACTCCGGTTGCAGCCGGACGGCGACCTGGCGGGCCTCAGGGGACGCTGATGGCGACCTTGCCGCGCACGTGGCCCTGCTCGACCAGCTGCTGAGCGGCGGCGGCCCCGGCGAGGGGGAACGTGGCAGCGAGCCCGATCCGCAGGGTGCCGGCGTCGACGAGGTCGGCGAGCGCCGCCAGTCCGGACGCGTCCGGACGCACGAAGGCGTAGCTGCCGCCGAAGCCGAGCACCGTGGCGGCGTCGACGACCGAGACGATGCGCCCGGTGCTGCGGGCCAGCTGCGGGCTGAGCGCCAGCGCGTCGCCGCCGACGTAGTCCAGGACGACGTCCACGCCGTCGGGTGCCAGCGCGCGCACCCGCTCGACCAGCCCGTCGCTGTACGCGACCGGCTCGGCGCCCAGCCCGGGGATGTGCTCGTGGTTGCCCTCGCTGGCGGTGCCGATGACCCG
>JACMOY010000241.1 GCA_014377795.1 Actinomycetota bacterium
GTCGGTCGCCGACTGGCTGCGGCCGGCCGACGAGCGCACCCACCTGGGGCGGTTCGTGCAGTCGGCGATCGACGGCGGCGCGTGGCAGGTGGTGGCGCGCAAGGCCGAGCAGAACCTGACGATCCTGTTCAGCAGCGTGCTGTCGGTGCTGATCCCGGTGGGTGCGCTGTTCGTGGCCCTGGTGCTGATGCGGCCCTCGTCGTGGGGGGCGCGCGCCCTCGCCTTGGCCTATGACCGCAGCCCCACCCTGCGCCGGGGCCTGGCCTGCCTGCTGGTGCTGCTCGGCATCGGGTTCGCGGTCAACGACTCGGGGACGGCGATCCCCGCGATCGGCGCGATGCTGGCCATCCCGCTGGTCATCGCCGCGAGCATGCGGGCCCTGCAGGACGACGACTGAGCCGCCGGCGGGCCCGAGATGCCACGAACCGATCAGTGACGGGACGCACGGTGCCCCGTCCGCGGTGTCTCGACACGGCGGGCCAGAACCACCAGCCACAGCAGCAGGCCGATCCCGAGCCAGGGGGCCACCTCACGGCGGTAGCCCAGGGTCAGGTCGTGCACCTGCGGGCTCATCCCCGCGACCCGCCCGGGCACGTAGGCCAGCGCCAGGACGACGAGCCGCACCAGCAGCAGCGCGTCGAGCCCGGTCGTCGCCAGCGCGAGGGGCGCCCAGGCGATGGCGTCGTACCAGGGCAGCGAGTACGGCGCCGCGAGCACGTAGGCGGCCCCGAGGACGACGGCGGCGCGCGCGGCGTCCGAGGTCACGTCCGAGCCCGCCGGGCGAGGTCTGAGTGCGCGGGCCAGCAGCACCACCAGCACGACGGCCACCAGCGGCCAGAGCAGCAGCACCAGCCCGCGCGCGCCGTACGCGTCGACGAGCAGCCGCCACGGCGTCGCCAGCGAGACGAACCGGCGAGCCTGCCCGAGCTGGTCGAACGCGTGCGAGCCGGCCACGACGTACGACGGCACCAGCACCAGGGCCGCCCCCGCCACCCCCAGCAGCACCGGCCGCCACCCAGACCTGTTGCGCCACAACGCATACAGGATCGCGGGCGCGAACAGCACGAACGTCAGCTTGACGCCCACCGCTGCGCCGAGCAGCACCCCGGCCAGCAGCGACCGCCGCGGCACGAGCAGCAGCGCGCCCAGCCCCAGCGCCGCGGCGAGCAGGTCGACGTGTGCCCCGACCAGCAACAGGCCGAGCAGCACCGGGTTGAGCAGCCACAGCCAGGCGCCGCGCGACCCCCCGCGTCGGCGCAGCAGCACCCCCACCGCGAGCCACGACACCAGGCAGGCCAGCTGCCACAGCCAGACGGTGCGCCGCAGGCTGTCGCCGCCGACCAGGCTGGTGAGGGCCTGGACGCCGGTCGCCACCGGGCCGTACAGGCTCGGCGTCCGCGTCCACGGGTCCTCGACGGCACTGGTCACCGGGTCGAGACCACCCGTCCACGACACCGGCGGCACGACGTAAGGGTCGCCACCCTGCACCGCGATCCGTCCGTAGGCCGCATAGCTGAGGTGATCGGCCGAACCGAGCGGTGGCACCAGCACCGCCAGTGCAGCAACGCATCCGGCCGCGACGATCCACGAACGCGGCACTACGGCACCGTGTCGAACCGCCCACAACCCAGATGCCACAGCGGTTCCGCCCGCCAGGTACGCGGCGACGAGCAGCACCGTGACGACGCCGGACGACGGGTGCACGCCGAGCGCGTACGGCGGCAGCGCGGTGGCCGGGCCGAGCGACGGTGACGCGGCGGACGGGCCCAACGCCGACGTCCCGATCAGCAGCGCCGCCGACAGCAGCGCGAGCACGCCCGCAACCCGTTGGGGCGCAGCGCTCATCGGCGTCGAAGACGCCTGGCGGCCAGAGCCAGCCACACGTCCCGGTACTGCGCCGCCCGGTGCAGCTGGTCGCGCGGGTGGGTGCCCGTGACACGGTGGTGCAGGTCGCAGGGCACCTCGACCACCCGGCGTCCGCTGCGCAGCACGTCGATGGTCAGGCCCACCTCGACCCCCCAGCCGCGGGCCAGGGGCTGGACGGCGGCGAACGCGCCGGGGGTGATGCAGCGCATACCCGACAGCGGCTGGGTCGGCGTCCACCCGGTGGCGCGCTCGACTCCCTCGCCCGCGAGGCGGACGACGAACCCGCGGCCGCCGCCGACGGTGGACTGCGGGGGCAGCACCGCGATCGTCATGTCGGCAGCGGCGTCGATCACCGGTGTCACCAGGGCTGCGGTCGCGAGCGCCGAGTCCTGCAGGTCGGCGTCGACGAACAGCAGCGCGTCCGCGGCCAGGTGGCGGGCGACGTACGCGACGCCGGTCTGCATCGCGGCACCTTTGCCGCGGTTGCGCGCGTGCCGGGTGACCTCGGCGCCGGCCTCGCGGGCCACCTCGGCCGTGCGGTCGGTGCTGCCGTCGTCGACGACCACGACGACGGCGACGTCCGGGATCTGCAGCGCCGCACGCACCGTCGCGCCGATCCGGGCGGCCTCGTCCTTGGCCGGCACGATGACGGCGACCACGGCGGGCCGGCGGGGGTCGGGCACGGCGCCGAGCCTAACCGCCGTCCGCCCGACGGCCCCGGCACGCCGAGCCTTGTGACGTGCGGTCCCCCTGCGTGACGCGACGCCGCCTGGCAGGGCAGCACGCGGCGGGCTTGAGGTGATCACGTCGGGGACGGGTGCGCGGCGGGGGTCGCGCGGGTAGCGTTCGGGGATGGGGAGCGGGCTGACGCCGGGACGCGCGCACGGGGTCGACAGCGAGGTCGGCCGGCTGCGCACGGTGCTGCTGCACCGGCCCGGGCACGAGCTGAGCCGACTGACGCCGCGCAACAACGACCGGCTGCTGTTCGGCGGGATCCCGTGGGTCGAGCGCGCGCAGGCCGAGCACGACGGGTTCGCCGCGGCGCTGGCCGATCGTGGGGTCGAGGTGCTCTACCTCGCCGACCTGCTGCGCCAGGCGCTGGCCGTGCCCGCGGCCCGCGAGCAGGCCTGCGCCCAGGTGCTCGACCAGCAGCACCTCGGCGACCGGCTGGCCGGCCGCACCGCCGACCTGCTGGCCGGCCTGGATGACGCCGGGCTGGCCGACGTCCTGATGGCCGGCCTGCGCCACGACGAGCTCAGCGCTGCCTACCCCGCCGCCCGGCGCGGCGTCGTGTCGTCACTGGCGGCGCCCGAGGACTTCGTCATCGAGCCGCTGCCCAACCTGCTGTTCACCCGCGACTCGAGCAGCTGGGTGCGCGACCACGTGGCCGTGACCAGCCTGGCGATGCCCGCGCGCCGGCGCGAGACGTCACTGACCGCCGTCATCTACCGCCACCACCCGCGCTTCGCGGGCACGCCGCTGGCCTACGAGCCGGGCCTCGAGCACGTCGAGGGCGGCGACCTGCTGCTGCAGGCCCCCCGCGTCGTCGCCGTCGGCACCGGCGGGCTGACGACGCCCGCCCGGGTCGTGCGCCTGGACCGCCGGCTGCTCGGGGTGGGCCCGGCCCACAC
>JACMOY010000242.1 GCA_014377795.1 Actinomycetota bacterium
AAGGTGCGCGAGAACGACGTCCGCCGCTGGGCCGACTCGTTCCTGTGCGCGCTCAACCCCTCCGTGGGCCGAGCGAGCGGTGGACCGTGACCGATGAGCTGCGGGCTCGGCTCAGCGAGTGGCTGCGCCAACGTCCCCTGCTGGTGGCGTTGGACTTCGACGGTGTGCTCGCCCCGATCGTCGAGCAGCCCGAGGCCGCACGCGCCCTGCCGGGCACCGACAAGCTGCTCGAGCGCCTCGCGGCGATCGGCGGCGTGCACGTCGCCCTGGTGTCCGGTCGCGCTCTGACCAGCCTGCGCGCCGTCGCGCAGGTCGCCCCCGACAGCCGCCTGGTGCTCGTGGGCAGCCACGGCGCCGAGGTGGGGGGCACCGTCGTCCAGCTGGACGACGACGCCCGCGACGCGCTCGCGTCGGTGCACGCGGCGTTCCTCGCCCTGGCAGCCGACCGGCCGGGGGTGCACGTCGAGACCAAGCCCGCCGGCGTCGTCCTGCACACGCGTCGGGCCCCCCGGGACGTCGCCGCGCAGGTGACCGAGGCCGCACTGGGTGCCGCCGACCGCCCCGGATGCCATGTGACGCAGGGCAAAGAGGTCGTGGAGGTCTCGGTCATCGAGACCGGCAAGGGAGTCGCGCTCGAGCGCCTGCGCGCCGAGCTGGGAGCCGTCGGGGTCCTGTACGTCGGCGACGACGTGACCGACGAGAACGCCTTCGCCGTCCTCGGCGAGAACGACATCGGCATCAAGGTCGGCGACGGTGACACCCGGGCGGCGTGGCGCGTAGCCGACCCCGAGCACGTGCAGGACCTGCTGCGCCTACTGGCACACGGCTAGCGAGCGCCGGGCGCCGCGCCCGTCGAGCCGCGCACGACCAGCTCGGGACGGAAGACGTACTCGGCGCGCGGTGCGTGCTGCCCCGCGATCTCGTCGACGAGTGCCCGCACCGCGGCCTCGCCCATCCCCTGCACGGGTTGGCGCAGGGTCGTCAGCGGCGGGTCGGTGAACGCGATCAGCGGCGAGTCGTCGTACCCGACGACCGAGACGTCGCGCGGCACCTGACGCCCGGAGTCACGCACCGCGCGGATCGCCCCCAGCGCCATCAGGTCAGAGCCGCAGACGATCGCGGTGCACCCCGACTCGAGCAGCCGCACGGCAGCCGCCTGGCCACCCTCGACGGTGAACAGCGAGCGCTCGATCAGCGGCTCGACGTCCAGGTCGGGCACCAGCCTGGCCATCGCCTGCCGGAACCCGGCGATCTTGCGGATCGCCGGGACGAAGCGGTCAGGGCCGACCGCGAGCCCGATCCTGGTGTGCCCCAACGAGGTCAGGTGCTCGACCGCGAGGTCGCTCGCGGCGTGGTCGTCGGTGGAGACGTACGGCGCGTCGACGTCGTCCGCGAAGCCGTTGACGAGGACGATCGGCAGGCCGCGATCGAGCAGGTTGCGATAGCGCTGGTGGTCGGCTGCGCTGTCGGCGTGCAGCCCCGAGACGAAGACGATGCCGCTCACCCCACGCTCGAGCAGCATCTGCGTGTACTCGTCCTCGTGGACGCCGCCGGGCGTCTGGGTGCACAACACGGGCGTGAAACCGTGACGCGACAGCGCGTTCTCGATCACCTGGGCGAACGCGGGGAAAATCGGGTTGGTCAGCTCAGGCACGATCAGGCCGATCAGCGCGGCCTGGGTGCGGCGCAACCGGCTCGGCCGCTCGTACCCCAGCACGTCCAGCGCGGTGAGGACGCCCTGGCGGGTGCCGGCCGAGACACTGGGCTTGCCGTTCAGCACCCGGCTGACCGTGGCCTCGCTGACGCCGGCCTGCGTGGCGACGTCGGCCAGTCGCGCTGTCATCGACACACCTTGTCAGATGGGGGTACGTTCGTCGTGCACATCGTCGTGCGGGTTCCCCCTTCACGACCGCACCCTCCACTCGGACCGTCCGGCACGTTCCTGCCGGTGAAGGGA
>JACMOY010000243.1 GCA_014377795.1 Actinomycetota bacterium
GCGCAGCAGGGTCAGCGCCAGCAGGTCGGCCGAGACGGTCAGCAACGCGCCGCGCTCGTGCGCCGCGTCGGCCAGGGGCGACAGGTCGAGCACCTGCCCGCTGGCGCCCGGGTACTGGGTGATGACACCGAAGACCGGCTCGCTCACCTGGGCGAGCACCACCGTCGCCGACGACGCGTCGACGGCCCCCGCCAGGTCGAGCTCGACGATGGTGATCCCCAGCGGCTCAGCGCGGGTGGCCAGCACCGCGCGGGTCTGCGGCAGGACGTCGGTGCCGACGACCAGCACCGCACCGGCGGGGGCCTTGCTCGAGCGGCGCATCAGGGTCATCGCCTCGGCGGCGGCGGTCGACTCGTCCAGCAGCGAGGAGTTGGCGATGGCCAGCCCGGACAGGTCGCGGACCATCGTCTGGAAGTTGAGCATCGCCTCGAGCCGGCCCTGCGACATCTCGGGCTGGTAGGGCGTGTAGGCGGTGTACCAGGCGGGGTTCTCCAGGACGTTGCGCTGGATCACCGCGGGCACGTGGGTGCCGTGGTAGCCCAGGCCGATCATCGAGGTCAGGACGGTGTTGCGGGCGGCGATCTCGCGCAGCTCGGCAATCGCCTCGGGCTCACTGACGCCGGGGTCCAGCCGCAGCGACTCGGTCAGCCGGATCGACTCGGGCACGGCGGCCGCGACCAGGGACTCCAGGTCCGGGTGCCCGACCAGGTCCAGCATGGTCTGCTCCTCGGCGCTCGAGGGGCCGACGTGGCGCTGCACGAAGGGGGCGGCGCCATGTCGCTGGGGCGCGGTGGGGGTGCTCATGCGGAGGCTCCTGACCTGGGCCGTCGACACCGGATGGCGCCGCCCGGACGTGACACGGACCTCCCCCTCTGTCACCCGACGCGCGTCGGGCTCCAGAGCTGCCTACCCACGTGGTCCTGGCGCCTGAGAGGTTCTGGGGAGCATTGCCCCTTCGGCGCCCCGCCGGCGCATCCCCGAGGGGCTGCGTGCGAGGACTCTCCCACGTGGGGATCAACGGCCTTCCCAGGCTACAGCCAAAGTCGCCGCGCGGGCGGTGACGACCCGCTGGTGATGTCTCAGCCCGTGCGGCGCACCTGGCGGCGCCGCGACAGCTCGTCGCCGACCGCGGGCGCCTCGCCCGACGTCGTGTCGCTCGCTGACGCGTCGTCCGGCCGCTCGCTGGGCAGCTGGGCCAGCTCGCCCTCGACCTCGCGCCACACCCGTCCGACCGCGATCCCGAAGACCCCCTGGCCGCCCTGCACCAGGTCGATGACCTCGTCGGACGAGGTGCACTCGTACACGCTCGCGCCATCACTCATCAGGGTGATCTGGGCCAGGTCCTCGACGCCGCGCTCGCGCAGGTGCTCTACCGCGATGCGGATCTGATGCAGGGACACGCCGGTGTTGAGCAGCCGCTTGACGATCTTGAGCACCAGGATGTCGCGGAAGCCGTACAGCCGCTGGCTGCCCGACCCGCTGGCGCCGCGCACCGTCGGCTCGACCAGGCCGGTGCGGGCCCAGTAGTCCAGCTGGCGGTAGGTGATGCCGGCGGCCGCGCAGGCGGTGACCCCGCGGTAGCCCGCGTCCACCGGCAGCACCGGCAGGTCGTCGGTGAACAGCAGACCCTGCACCTGCGCCGGGGGGTGCACCCCGCCGCGGGCGGGGGACGTGGCGTCACTGGTGCTGCTCAACGCGGCCTCCTGGCTCGGTGCCCGTCGACGGTGACCAGCGCGCACGGTGGTCACACGGGTGGAACTACACGACGAGCGTTCTCCCCGACGGTAGGGCGCGTGGGGCCAGGCGTCAACGACAGGTGCAGGGTCGGCGTCCCGGCGTGTCGCGGCCGATGGAGGCTGCTCAGTCTCGACCTCAGGGTGAGACTTCAGGCTGGCGGGGGCTTGTCGCCCGTGCTCGGCGGGACGTCGGGACCGGCGGCCGGCGCCTCGAAGTCGTCCGGTGAGATCTGGTCCAGGAACTCGCGGAACTTCTCGACCTCGTCGTCCTCCTCGTCCGGGACGACGACTCCCTCGTTCTCGAGCACGTCCTCGGCCCCGACGATGCGGGTGCCCGTGCGCAGGGCCAGCGCGATGGCGTCCGAGGATCGCGAGCTGACCTCGACCCCGCCGTCGAACACCAGCGAGGCGAAGAAGACCCCGTTGCGGACGGCGACGATGCGCACCTCCTCGAGCTCGTGGTTCAGCGCCTCGAGGACGTCCTTGAACAGGTCGTGGGTCAGCGGGCGCGGCGGGACGACACCCTGCTGGGCGTAGGCGATCGCCGTCGCCTCGGCCGCACCGATCCAGATCGAGAGGTAGCGTTCGCCCCCCGTCTCACGCAGCAGCACCACCGGCTGGTTGTTGGGAAGCTCCACCCGGACACCGACGACCTCGAGCTCGCGCACTCCGTCACCGTACCCGCACCGCTGGCCCCGCGTCAGACCGGCGTCAGACCGGGTCAGCCGAGACCGGCCCGCGCCAGCCCGGCGCGCACCAGGGACGCGTGCAGCCGCAGCGACAGCGCTGTGATCTCGCCGGCGACGTCCTGCGCCCGCGCCCGCGAGGCCGTCCCGCGCTGGCCCAGCAGCGGGCGCACCACCTGCTCGACCAGGCCCACCTCGCGCTCGGCGGCGGTGCGGAACGCGCGCAGGTGACGGGGCCCGATGCCGAACGCGGCCAGCTCGCCGGCCGCCGTCGCGACCTGGGCCGACACGTCGTCGTACCAGCCCGAGCTGCTGGGTTGCACCAGCCCGAAGGCCACCAGGTCGTCCAGCTGGTCGGTGCGCAGGTTGGCTCTGGTGCACAGCTCGTCGGCGCTCAGCCGGGTCGACCCGACCGTCTGCAGGAAGTGCGGGGATCCGGCGCCCTCACGCTCGGCGTCGGGCGCCGGGCGGGGGCCGCCGGCCCCGGGCACGGGATCCTCGGCGCCACGCTGGACGGCGTCCAGGTGCTCGCGGATGCGGCGCAGTGGCCAGTACCGGTCACGCTGCAAGGTCATGGCGTAGCGCAGCCGCTCGACGTCGTCGAGGGTGAACTTGCGGTAGCCCGAGGGGGTCCGGGACGGCTCGACCAGACCCTCGGTCTCCCAGAGCCGGATCTTGGAGATCGACACGTCGGGAAAGTCCGAGCGCAGCTGACCGAGCACCTCGCCGATGCTCATCACGGCGTCGGCGCGCGGGCTGTCGCGGCGCGAGACCGCGGGCGTCACGACGTCGCGGGCGAGACGTGGACGACGAGGCGGAACTTGCCGATCTGCACCTCGTCGCCGGTGCGCACCACCGCCGAGTCGATCCGCTCGCGGTTGACGTAGGTGCCGTTCAGGCTGCCGACGTCGCGGACGAGGAAGCCGCCGTCGGCCCGCACGAACTGGGCGTGCTTGCGCGAGACGGTGACGTCGTCCAGGAAGATGTCGCTGCTGGGGTGGCGGCCGACGGTGGTCAGATCGGAGTCCAGCAGGAACCGCGAGCCGGCGTTGGGGCCGTGGTCGACGCGCAGCAGGGCGGTGCCGGGCGCCAGGGCCGCCAGCGTGCCGGTGTCGACGGGTGACCCGGTGGTCTCCGGCGAGGCGGTCAGGTCAGCCGGGTTGAGCGCCGAGAGCCGCATGGTGGTCGCCGAGGGCTGCTCGGCACCCCCCGCGGGCTGCCCCGTCCGGCCGCTGGCCGAGGACTGGTCCGGGTCGTCGTCGCGTGCCATGGGGGACAGCCTGCCACACCTGCACCCTGCACTGAAGGGTGAGGCTCAGCCCAGCTGCGCGCCGTACGCCGCGGCGTCCAGCAGGTCCGGCGCGTCGCCGTCGAGGCGCACCTCGAACATCCAGCCCGCGCCGTACGGGTCGGAGTTGACCAGCTCGGGCGTGCTGTCCAGCGCCGGGTTGCGGGCGACCACCTCGCCGCTGACCGGGGCGTACACGTCGCTGACGCTCTTGGTCGACTCGACCTCGCCGCAGGTCTGGCCGGCGCTGACTGCGGTGCCGGCGTCCGGGAGCGTGACGAAGACGACGTCGCCCAGGGCGTCCTGCGCGTAGTCGGTGATCCCGATCCGCGCGACACCGTCGCTGATTCGCACCCACTCGTGCTCGGCGGTGTAGGCCAGCTCGGCGGGGATGTCGTGCGTGCTCATGCTGCCTCGGATCTCGTGGGTGCGGGGCGCCTCTGACGCGGTGGTCAGGACGGCGACGGCCTGGCCGTGGTGGCGGGGCGAGCGTAACGAGGTGCTCGGACGGCGTGCAAGGCAGTCACCTCGACCTGCTCCCGGGCGGCCACCGTGGCTGCCGCGCGGTCGGGCAGGCTGGCGACGACGCCGCCGGGGATCTCCAGCGCCGTGGCCATCGTCTGGCTGTCGCCGATGGCCAGCACCGTGTACGGCGGCCGCAGGATGGTGCCGTCGACGCTGACCCCGCCCGCGGCGTCCGCGAACCAGGTCGAGGCGACGACCCGCACCGAGCCGATCTGGATCGCCTCGGCCCCGGCGTCGCGCAGCTCCTGCACCAGGTCGAGCACCTGCGCGGACCGGACCGCGGACTGCGGGTCGGTGACGAAGACCTCGGTGCCCGGCCCGGTCGCCGCGGCCGTGCCGCCCACCCGGCCGAGGCCGCCCAGGGGGGCGGGGCCGGCGTGGATCGCCGCCTGCGAGCCGGTCGCACCGCCGGCCAGCGCGCGCTGCTGGGCCTGCAGGTCGGAGGCCTCGGCGGCCAGCCGGTCGCGCCGGCCGCCGACGTCGTCCAGGATGCGCACGAGGTCGCTCTGACGCAGCGCCGACAGACCTTGCGCGCTGTTCTGGCGCAGCTGGGCGACCAGGGCGAACCCCAGGGCGACGAGCAGCAGCGCACCGAGGATGGCCGAGCCCCGCCCACCCCAGTGGATCCGGCTGCCTCGGGCCGAGGGCGGCCGCGCCGGGGCGGCCGCGTCCTCGCTCATGCGCGGAACAGGTGCCGGCGGATGGCGGCGGCGTTGGAGAAGATCCGGATGCCCAGGACGACGACCACGCCGGTCGACAGCTGGGAGCCCACCCCCAGCTGGTCGCCGAGGTAGACGATGAACGCCGCGACGAACACGTTGGACAAGAACGAGACGACGAACACCTTGTCGTCGAAGATGCCGTCGAGCAGCGCCCGCACCGCGCCGAAGACGGCGTCCAGGGCGGCCACCACCGCGATCGGCAGGTAGGGCTGCGCCCACACCGGAACCGCGGGCTGAAGCAGCAGGCCGAGGACGATGCCGGCGACGAGGCCGAGCGCGGGGATCACGGTCGCTCCTTCGGGGTCGCCGGGCCGGTGGTCGCGGTCGAGGTGCTCCCGGCGCTGGGCCCAGTCTGCGCCGTGGTGGCGCCGGTGACGGGTTGGGCGCGCCGCACGTCCAGCCCGGCGCTGGCGGGCAGCACGAGGCGGGGGGCCGGCGTGACGTCGTAGCGCACCCCGAAGTTGTCCGACAGGTACATCAGGTCGCGACCGCCCGCCCCGTCGGCGAACCGCGCAGGCAGCGTGTCGGGGTCACCGATCGCCAGCACGCGGTACGGCGGCGACAGCGGGCGGTAGTCGACCAGGATCGCCTGTCCGGCCGAGCGGATCGCCGACAGTGCGGTCAGTCGCTGCCCGTTCACCGACACCGCCTCGGCGCCGGCTTCCCACAGGCCGTTCACGACCTTCTGCAGGTCCTGGTCGAGGACCCGCCCGTCGTCCGCCGTCGTCGTGGCCCGCGCGTCACCCCCCGGTGCCTCGGCGACCGCGGCGGCGTCGTCCACGGTGACCGTGATGCCGGGACCAGCCACCGACAGCGCTCCGGTGACCAGACCGAGGCGGCTGACCTGGTCGGCCAGGTCACCCTGGGCCTGCTGCTGCAGCTGGCGGGTGCGCTCGGTCTCGAGCTGGTTCGCCAGCGCGACGTTGGCCTGCTGCAGCCGCGAGGCCACGCCGTCCTGGCGGCCGATCTCGGCGACGAGCAGGTCGCGCTCGGTGACCCGGCTGGTGGTCTGGCCGCGGGCCTGCAGGCCCGCGGTGGCCAGCAGCAGCCCCACGAGCACCAGCACGAGCAGCGCCGCGATGGATCGTCCGGCGCTGGTCGGCGGCTCACCGCCGGCCCGGCGTCGCTCGGCGGCCGCGGCGTAACCCAGATCGAGCGGGTGCTCCATGACGCCGGTCAGCAGCGCCATCGACTCGTCGCGGCGTCGCGCCGGGCCGGACCCGGGGTCGGGCGTGGGCGCGGGCGCGGGCGTGGGCACGGGGGTGGCGCCGTCGTCCGCGTTCATGCCGGCGCCGGCGTGGCGCGCACCAGCCGAAGGGTCTGGATGGCGTACATCACCCCGGCCACCCAGTACAGAGCCGTGCCCCAGCCCACGAACCCCCAGCCGACCGGGCGGGCGATCGCGGCGACCACGCCGTCGCCGTCGCCGAGCAGCAGCAGCGGGAAGGCGTAGAGCAGGGCGGCGGTGGCGGCCTTGCCGACGAAGTGCACCGGCAGGGGTCCGTACCCGCGGCTGCGCAGCAGCGGCAGCAGCGCGGCGAGGAACAGCTCGCGGCCCAGCAGCACGATGACCAGCCACCACGGGATGACGCTGCGCCAGGCCAGCCCCAGCAGCGTCGTGAGGATGTACAGCCGGTCGGCGAGCGGGTCGAGCAGCGCCCCGATCCGCGACTCCAGCCCGAACGAACGGGCGATCTTGCCGTCCAGGTAGTCCGTGACGCCCGAGGCCGCCAGCAGGGCGACCGCCCAGCCGTCGTGGCGCGCGAGCAGCAACCAGACGAACACCGGCACCCCGACCAGGCGCAGGGCCGAGAGCGCGTCCGGCACGGTCACGACGCGGTCCGGCGAACGGGTCGTCCCTGCGCTCACTGTCCCCCACCTCCGCCGTACCGGTCGTGCTCTGGTGTCCAGGACGGGAAACGGCCCGGGTCATCGGACCCGGGCCGCCGCGTGGTCGGGCTGACAGGATTTGAACCTGCGACCCCTTGACCCCCAGTCAAGTGCGCTACCAAGCTGCGCTACAGCCCGCTGACCTCGCGGGACGACTATACAGGCGTCCCGCGTTCGCCCGGTCAGCCCTTGCGGCGCTTCTCGCGCACTCGCACGCTGACCTCGATCGGGGTGCCGGCGAAGCCGAAGGTCTCGCGCAGACGTCGCTCGATGAACCGCCGGTAGCCGGCCTCGAGGAACCCGCTGGCGAACACCACGAACCGCGGCGGGGACGTCGCAGCCTGGGTCGCGAACAGGATCCGCGGCTGCTTGCCGCCGCGCACGGGGTGCGGGTGGGCCGCGACCATCTCGCCGAGGAACGCGTTCAGCCGGCCCGTGGGCACCCGTGTCTGCCAGGACTCCAACGCGATGTCGAGCGCGGGCACCAGCTTCTCGAGGTGGCGCCCGGTCAGGGCCGAGATGTTCACCCGCGGCGCCCACGGCACCTGCACCAGCTCGGACTCGATCTCGCGCTCGAGGTAGTAGCGGCGCTCCTCGTCGATGGTGTCCCACTTGTTGTACGCGATGACCAGCGCGCGGCCGGCGTCGATGACCTGCTGCACGACCCGGATGTCCTGCTCGCTGATCGGGGTGCCCGCGTCGATCAGGACGACGGCCACCTCCGCCTTCTCCAGCGCGGTCTGGGTGCGCAGCGAGGCGTAGAAGTCCGCCCCCCGGGTCTGGTGCACCCGTCGTCGGATCCCGGCCGTGTCGACGAAGCGCCAGGTGCGGCCGGCGATCTCGACCAGCTCGTCGACCGGGTCGCGGGTGGTGCCGGCGACGGCGTCGACCACGACCCGCTCCGAACCCACGACCTTGTTGAGCAGCGAGGACTTGCCGACGTTCGGCCGACCGACCAGGGCCACCCGGCGCGGGCCGCCCTCGGCGTACGCGCCGCCGACCTGTGAGAACTCGGGCAGCACGGCGAGGCAGGCGTCGAGCAGGTCGCCGCTGCCGCGACCGTGCAGGGCCGATACGGGGTGCGGCTCACCCAGCCCGAGCGACCAGAGCATCGCGGCGTCGGCCTCGGCGCGGGCGTCGTCCACCTTGTTGGCCACCAGCACGACCGGCTTGCCCGAGCGTCGCAGCACCTTGACCACGTCGACGTCGGTGTCGGTCTCGCCGACGGTGGCGTCCACGACGAACATCACGGCGTCGGCCAGCTCGATCGCGATCTCGGCTTGCTCGGCCACCCGCAGGTGCAACCCGGTGACGTCGCGCTCCCACCCGCCGGTGTCGACGATGGTGAACCGGCGTCCGGTCCACTCCCCCTCGTACGCGACGCGGTCGCGGGTGACGCCGGGGACGTCCTCGACGACCGCCTCGCGGCGTCCCAGCACGCGGTTGACCAGCGTCGACTTGCCGACGTTCGGGCGGCCGATGACCGCGAGCACCGGCAGCGGACCGGACGGCGCAGCGGCCGGGCCGCCGTCCTCGGCCTGCTCGAGCAGGGCCTGGTCCTCGTCCGACAGGTCGTAGTCGGCCAGGCCGGCGCGCAGGCCGGTGGCGACGTGCGCCGACTCGTCGACGTCCGGGTTGACGTCCGGGTCGACGTCCGGTCGGCCGGGCGGGCCTGACTGCTCGGGGGTGGGGGTGGTCACGAGGCGTCCTCCAACCCCGCGGGCGGGGTGTCGTAGATGGCGATGCCGGTGCGCGCTGCGCTGGCCCGCACGTGGTCGGCGAGGGTGCTGCGCACCTGCTCGGTGAGCAGCCGGCTGGCCTCGCGGCGCGGCAGCCCCGGCGGTGGGGTGAGGGTGAAGGGGTCGCCGAAGACGACAGCGAGGCGCCGGCCGGGCCGCGGCGGCCGGCTGACGCTGCCCCCGAGCGGGCGGGTGCCGAGGCAGGCGACGGGGACCACGGGCGCACCGCTGGCCATCGCGAGGAACGTGACGCCCGCGTGCACGGCGGCGACGTCCCCGAGCCCACGGCTGCCCTCGGGGAACACCCCCACCACCCCCCCGCGGGCCAGCACCGCCAGCGCCGTCGTGATCGCGGTGCGGTCGGCGGACGAGCGGTCGATCGGGATCTGGCCCATCTGGGTCAGGATGAAGCCCGAGATGCCGTGGAACATCTCCTGCTTGACGACGAAGTGCGCCGGCCGCGGCGCCAGTCCGTAGACCAGCGGGCCGTCGATCAGGCCGGTGTGGTTCGAGGCGAGCAGCACCGGGCCGCAGGCAGGCACGCGGTGACCGTCGATCGTCGTGCTGCGGTAGAAGCCGTGGAACACGCCCTGCCAGACCCGTCGGCCGACCGCCGCGCGCAGCGGTGCCGGGGCCGTCACCGTGCTGCTCACGCCGTCACGACCGGACGCCGGCCGGTGCGCTGCTCGACCAGCGCGAGCACGGCGTCGACGACCTGCTCGAACCCCAGCCCGGAGGAGTCGATGGTGACCACGCCGTCGGCGGCGACCGCGAACTGCGACACGGTCGAGTCGTCGCGGTCGCGGCGCACCACCTGGTCGTGGGTGGCGGCGAGCGCGTCGTCGTCGGTCGAGCCGTGCAGCTCGCGGGCCCGCCGCTCGAGCCGGGCCTGCTCGCTGGCGGTGAGCAGGACGCGCACGGCGGCGTCCGGGGCGACCACGGTGGTGATGTCGCGGCCCTCGGCCACCGTGCCGACGGGGTGCTCGGCGATCAGCGCGCGCTGGCGACGGCGCATCTGCTCGCGCACCGCGAGGTTGGTGGCCACCAGGCTGACCTGCTCGCTGACCCCGGTCGAGCGGATCTGCTCGCTGACGTCGGCGCCGTCGACGAGCACGTGCACCTCGGTGGGATCGGTGGTGATCACCAGGGGCAGCCGCTCGCCCGCGCCCGCGACGGCGGCGCGGTCGTGCAGGTCGACGTGCTGGTCGAGGCACCACCAGGCCAGCGCCCGGTACATCGCGCCGGTGTCGAGGTAGGCCAGCCCCAGCCGGCGGGCGGCCTCGCGAGAGCCGCGCGCCTCCCCCGACCCGCTCGGCCCGGCCACGGGGACGACGAGACTGCTGGCGCAGCCGTGGACGTCGGTTTCGGGCGTGCTCACAGGGGGTGCTCCTCGTACGGGGGACGGCCAGCAGCCTAGTCGAGGATCACGCCTGCACGTTCCAACCGAGCCCCCGGAGCGCTTGGACGAGAGGCTGCTCGGCGGCGGGCAGCACCGCGACCTCGGCCAGCCCGACCGGCTGGCCCCCGCTGTGCTCGAGCCGCAGGTCC
>JACMOY010000028.1 GCA_014377795.1 Actinomycetota bacterium
GCCAGGATCAAACTCTCCATCGATAAACAATGAAAACTGGCACAACAACACCCCACAACAGGATGCACAAAACAACACCATCAAAACAATGGCATCAACAAAACGGCACGCTGTTGAGTTCTCAAAGACCACACGCACACCGATCACGGCCTCGCGGCCGATCTCAGGGCTGCTTCCAACTGACGGTCCGACGTCGCAGATGAGCAACCATCTACAACGCTAGCGACCGGTCGCTCACCCTAGCAGGCCCGAGCGGGCCGGTGCACCCAGCCTTGCGGCTGAACGAACCCCCGGGACGAGCCCGGCGCTGCGAGTGCGGTCTTCCCGGCGGGACCGGCCACCTCGCGGTGTCCGTGCCTCCCTGTCGGGCTGACGAAGAGAACAGTATGGGGATCGCCGGTGCAGGTCAAATCCGTGTTGCCGCAGCACGTTTCACCCTTGGAGCAGCCCCGCGGCGAGGGACTTCTTGCCGCGGCGCAGGACCACGTACCGCTCGTGCAGCAGCTGCTCGGGCCCCACCACGGCGTCGACGTCGGTCACTTTGACGTTGTTCACGTACGCGCCCCCCTCGGTGATGGTTCGGCGCGCCCCACCACGGCTGGGCACCAGGCCCGCGTCGACGAGCAGGTCGACCACGGCGGCACCCAGGGGGAACACCGCGCACGGCAGCTCGGCGGTCGCGTCACGCACGGTGTCGGCGTCCAGCCCGGCCAGGTCGCCTCGTCCGAACAGCGCCTGGCTGGCGGCGACGGCCTGCTCGGTCGCCTTCTCACCGTGCACCAGCGTGGTGACGTCGATGGCCAGGGCGCGCTGGGCCTCGCGCGCCGCCGGTCGCTCGACGGTCGCCAGCTCGAGCTGCTCGATCTGCTCGCGCGAGCGGAACGTGAACACCCGCAGCAGCTGCCCGACCTGAGAGTCCTCGGCGTTGACCCAGAACTGGTAGAAGGCGTACGGCGAGGTCATCGTGGGGTCCAGCCACACGGTGCCCCCCTCGGTCTTGCCGTACTTCGTCCCGTCCGCCTTGGTGATCAGCGGTGTCGCGAGCAGGTGGACGCTGGCCCCCTCGGCGCGGTGGACCAGGTCGGAGCCTGCCGTGAGGTTGCCCCACTGGTCGATCCCGCCCGTCTGCAGCGTGCACCCCCGGGTGCGGAACAGCTCGAGGAAGTCCAGCCCCTGCAGGATCTGGTAGCTGAACTCGGTGTAGGAGATGCCCTCCTGCGACTCCAGCCGGGCGGCTACGGCGTCCTTGCGCAGCATCGCGTTGACTCGAAAGTGCTTGCCGATGTCGCGCAGCAGGTCGATCGCCGACATCGGCGCGGTCCAGTCCAGGTTGTTGACGACCTGGACGCCGTTCTCACCGTCGGCGAGCAGGAACCGCGACACCTGCTCACGCAGGTTGTCGACCCACGAGGCGACGGTCTCGCGGGCGTTCAGGGTCCGCTCGGCGGTCGGCTTGGGGTCGCCGATCAGCCCGGTCGAACCGCCCACGAGGGCGATCGGCCGGTGCCCGGCGTCCTGCAGGCGGCGCATGGTCAGCAGCTGCACGAGGTTGCCCATGTGCAGGCTGGCCGCGGTGGGGTCGAACCCGCAGTAGTACGTGACCGGTCCGGCGGCGAGTGCCTCGCGCAGTGCGGTCTCGTCGGTGGACTGCGCCACCAGACCACGCCAGTGCAGCTCGTCCAGGATGTCGGTCACGGTCGTCCCCTCGTCGTGGCCGGTCGCGTCCCGACCGGTCCGTCGGCGCCCAGGGTGCCCGATCGGCTGGGTGCACCGCCAAGACGTTCACCGCGGACGACGCCGGGGCGGTACGCGGACACGGTGGGTTCGCCGTCCAGCCAGAACCGCCAGGGGTACGTCGCGCCGTCGCCACCCGCACCGCTGACGCCGACACGCGGCCCGGTGCGGATGCTCGCCGGTGCTGCAGGTTGGCCCTGCACCTCGACGGCGGGCACCTCGACGGCGGGCACCTCGACGGCATGCACCTCGACGGCATGCACCTCGACGGCGTCCACCAGCGGTGCGCCGTCCAGCGCCCCGTCGATCCCCAGGGCGGCCGCGAGCCGGGCCGGTCCGCGGGCGAGGTCGCGGTCGCCCCGCGCCGTCGTACGCCGCTGCCGGGCCAGGTCGTGCCCCTCGACGACCCGCCCCGCGCGCAGCAGGACGGCGCAGGCCGTACCGGCGGGCCCGCACACGAGGTTGACGCACCAGTGCATCCCGTAGGAGAAGTAGACGTACAGGTGCGCCGGCGGCCCGAACATCACCGCGCTGCGGGGGGTCGGGCCGCGCCGGGCGTGCGAGCCCGGGTCGTCGGGCCCGGCGTACGCCTCGACCTCGGTGAGCTCGACGGTGACGACTCCCGCAGCGGACCGGCTGACGACCCGGCGCCCGAGCAGGTCAGGCGCGACGTCGAGCACGGCACGGCCGAAGAACTCCGCGCCCAGCCTCATCCGCCCGCCCCTCCCCCGCCGGCCGCCCACACGCGCGCGGCGGCCGCGGCGACCCGGGCCTGGTCGAGCTGCTCGGCCACCCGCACCGGCGCCGTTCCACCGACGGCGTCGCGCGAGGCGAGCGACCCCTGCAGGGTGAGCACCGAGCGGACGCCGGGTGTCAGGTGCGCCGAGATCCCGGCCAGGTCGGCGTCGGACAGGTCCCACAGCTCGATGCCGCGCCGCTCGCACACCCGCACGCACGCGCCGGCGACCTCGTGCGCCACCCGGAACGGCACGCCGTGACCCACCAGCCACTCGGCGACGTCGGTCGCCAGCGCGAACCCCTGCGGGGCCAGGTCAGCGAGCCGGTCGGTGTCGAAGACGAGCGTCGCCACCATGCCGCTCACCGCGGGCAGCAGCACCTCGAGGGTGTCGACAGCGTCGAAGACCGGCTCCTTGTCCTCCTGCAGGTCGCGGTTGTAGGCCAGCGGCAGGCCCTTGAGGGTCGCCAGCAGGCCGGCGAGGTCGCCGATCAACCGACCGGCCTTGCCGCGCGCGAGCTCGGCGACGTCGGGGTTCTTCTTCTGCGGCATGATGCTCGACCCGGTCGAGTACGCGTCGTCGAGGGTCACGTAGCCGAACTCGCGGGTCGCCCACAGGACGACCTCCTCGGCCAGCCGCGAGATGTCGACGCCGATCATGGCCGTCACGAACGAGAACTCGGCGACGACGTCGCGAGAAGCAGTGCCGTCGATGGAGTTCTCGACCGGATGGTCGAACCCGAGGTCGGCTGCGACCGCGGCGGGGTCCAGGCCCAGCGAGGACCCGGCCAGCGCGCCCGACCCGTACGGCGACGACGCCGCCCGCACGTCCCAGTCGCGCAGCCGGTCGACGTCGCGCAGCAGCGGCCAGGCGTGGGCCATCAGGTGGTGCGCGAGCAGCACCGGCTGGGCGTGCTGCATGTGGGTGCGTCCGGGCATGGCGGCCCCGGGGTGGGCGGTCGCCTGGTCGAGCAGAGCGTCGACGACGTCGAGCAGGCGGCCGGCGAGGCCGCGGGCCTGCTCGCGCAGGTACATCCGCACCAGCGTGGCGATCTGGTCGTTGCGCGAGCGGCCGGCGCGCAGCCGGCCCCCCAGGTCAGCCCCGGCCCGGTCGATCAGCCCACGCTCGAGCGCGGTGTGGACGTCCTCGTCGTCCGGCGCCGGCGTGAACGCCCCCGAGGCGACGTCGGCGTCGAGCCGGCCGAGCGCGTCGAGCATGCCCGTGAGCTGGCCGTCGTCCAGCAACCCGGCCGCGTGCAGCACCCGGGCGTGGGCCCGCGACCCGGCCAGGTCGTACCGGGCCAGCCGCCAGTCGAAGTGGGTGCTCTTGGACAGCGCGGCAAGGGCGTCTGCGGGGCCGCCGGTGAACCGGCCACCCCACAGGGCGGCGGTAGGGGCGCCGATCGGGTCGGGACACATCAGTCGGTGCCCGCCTCCATCGCCGCAGCGTCCAGCGCGTCGGCCTCACCGGCCGAGGGGTTGGTCGCGATGCGCTCGGCCCCACCCGGCTCGAGCCGGCCGACGAGCAGCGAGTGGTGCTCGAGCAGCCGGCTCTGCCCGGCGTACAGCTCGAGCTTGGACCGGCTGTCGGCGATGTCGAGGTTGCGCATGGTGAGCTGGCCGATCCGGTCGGTCGGCCCGAACGCCGCGTTCGACGTCCGCTCCATCGACAGCTTGTCGGGGTGGTAGGAGAACGCAGGCCCGTCGGTGCGCAGGATCGTGTAGTCCTCACCGCGGCGCAGCCGCACCGTGACCTCACCGGTGACCAGACACGCGACCCAGCGCTGGATCGCGTCTCGCACCATCAGCGCCTGGGGGTCGAACCAGCGGCCCTCATACAGCAGTCGGCCGAGCCGACGGCCGTCGGCGTGGTAGCTCGCGATGGTGTCCTCGTTGTGGACGGCGTTGACCAGCCGCTCGTAGGCGATCCACAGCAGCGCCATGCCCGGGGCCTCGTACACGCCGCGCGACTTCGCCTCGATGATCCGGTTCTCGATCTGGTCCGACATCCCCAGGCCGTGGCGCCCGCCGACGACGTTCGCCTCGTGCACCAGGTCGACCGCGTGCTCGAAGCGCCGGCCGTTGATCTCCACGGGGCGGCCCGCCTCGAAGCGGATCCGCACGTCCTCGGGCTCGATGGCCACCGCGGGGTCCCAGAACCGCACGCCCATGATCGGCTGGACCGCCTCCAACGACACGTCGAGGTGCTCGAGGGTCTTCGCCTCGTGGGTGGCGCCCCAGATGTTGGCGTCGGTGGAGTACGCCTTCTCGGTGCTGTCGCGGTAGGGCAGCCCCCGCTCGCTCAGCCACTGGCTCATCTCGGCGCGGCCGCCGAGCTCCTCGACGAACTGCGCGTCCAGCCACGGCTTGTAGATGCGCAGCGAGGGGTTGGCCAGCAGGCCGTACCGGTAGAACCGCTCGATGTCGTTGCCCTTGAACGTCGAGCCGTCACCCCAGATGTCGACGCCGTCGTCGTGCATCGCGCGCACCAGCATGGTGCCGGTGACCGCGCGGCCGAGGGGCGTGGTGTTGAAGTACGTGCGTCCGCCGGAGCGGATGTGGAAGGCGCCGCACGCCAGGGCCGCCAGCCCTTCTTCGACCAGGGTGGCCCGGCAGTCGACCGCCCGGGCCAGCTCGGCGCCGTACTGCATCGCCCGGGTGGGCACCTCGTTGACGTCGTCCTCGTCGTACTGGCCGATGTCGGCCGTGTACGTGCAGGGCACGGCACCCTTGGCGCGCATCCAGGCCACGGCCACCGAGGTGTCCAGGCCCCCGGAGAAGGCGATGCCGACGCGCTGGCCGGCGGGCAGGGAGGTGAGGACCTTGCTCAACGTGGGTTCCTTCGGTCGGTCTCGGGTTCGGGACTGGGGGTGGTGCCTTCGGCGATGGCGAGCAGGCGGGCCGCGAGACCCGCCCCGCCACCGGGGTCGCGGGCGATCAGCAGGACGGTGTCGTCGCCCGCGATCGTGCCGAGCAGGTCGGTGGCGTCGGCGTGGTCCAGAGCCGACGCCAGGTAGCTCGCGGCCCCCGGTGGGGTGCGCAGGACGACGAGGTTGGCCGACGCCTGCGCCGACACCAGCACCTCGCCGGCCACCTTCGCCAACCGCGCGTCGGTGCTCGGGTCGGCTGGGCGTGGGGTGCGGTCGCCCCCCTCGGGGGGGACGGCGTAGACCAGCCGGCCCTCGGCACCGCGCACCCGGATGGCGCCCATCTGCACCAGGTCGCGCGAGAGCGTGGCCTGGGTGACGTCGATGCCGTCGTCGGCCAGCAGCTCGGCGAGCCGGGACTGCGACCCGACGGGTGCGCTCGCGAGCAGCTCGATGATCCGCTGCTGGCGCCCGGCCTTGGTCGCGGCGATCATCCGCTGCGCTCGAGCAGCCGGGTGAGCAGCGCCTTCTGCGCGTGCAGCCGGCCCTCGGCCTCGTCGAAGACGACCGACCGCGGTCCGTCGATCACCGAGGCACTGGTCTCGAAGCCACGGTGGGCGGGCAGGCGGTGCACCACGATCGCCCCCGGCGCCGCGAGGACCAGGGCGCCGTCGTCGACGGCGTACGACGTGAACGGGCCGGCGACGCTGAACGGGACCCGGGTGCGCGTCGATGGCTTGTCGGACTGCACGGCGACAGCGCGCGGGCCCTCGGGCGGACGCAACCCGAGCCGGTCGGCCTTGGCACGGTCGGCCTTGGCACGGTCGGTCAGGTCGAGCACCTCGAGTGGCTCGTCGGGGCGGAGGTCGTCGTCGCGCAGGAAGTGTCGGGTCATCGGACAGCTTCGTCGCTGGTGGACTGCTGGATCAGGGCGGGCAGCGCGGCGACGAAGGAGTCCGCCTGGTCCGTGGTCAGGATCAGCGGCGGTGCCAGCCGGACGACGTCCGGGGTCACCGCGTTGACGATGAACCCCGCGGACAGCGCCGCGGCCGCCAGCCGTGCGGCGACCGGCCGGGCCAGCTGCGCCCCGAGCCACAGCCCCTCGCCGGTGACCCCGGTGACCAGGGGCGCGCCCGCGGCGAGCACGCCGTCGCGCAGCCGGGCACCGACCGCCCGCACGTTGGCCAGCAGGTCGTCGCGTTCGATGACGTGCAGCGTCGCGAGCGCGGCCGCCGAGGCGACCGGGTTGCCACCGAAGGTCGTGCCATGCTGGCCCGCACCCAGAAGCGTTGCGGCAGAACCAAAGGCGACGACCGCAGCGATCGGGATGCCGCCGCCGAGCCCCTTCGCCAGCGTCACGACGTCGGGCACGACGCCGTGCCGGGTGTGGGCGAACCACTGCCCGGTGCGGCCGATGCCGGACTGCACCTCGTCGACGACGAGCAGTGCGCCGTGCGCGCTGGTGACCTCGCGGGCGGCGGCGAGGTAGCCCTCGGGCAGCGGGCGGACCCCGGACTCGCCCTGGATCGTCTCGAGCACGACCGCGGCGACGTCGTCCGCCATGGCCGCGCGCAGCGCCTCGACGTCGCCGAACGGCAGGTGCTCGGCGCCGCCGGGCAGCGGCTCGAACGGCTCGCGGTACGCCGGCCTGTGGGTCAGGGCGAGCGCCCCCAGGGTGCGTCCGTGGAAGGCGCCCTCGAGCGCCAGGATCCGCGGACGCCCGGTGCGGCGGGCGATCTTGAAGGCGCCCTCGTTGGCCTCGGCACCGGAGTTGGCGAAGAACACCCGTGACCCGTCGGGGGCGTCGAGCAGGTCGAGCAGCCGCTCGGCCAGGGCCACCTGCGGTCCGGTGGCGAAGAAGTTCGAGACGTGGCCGAGGGTGGCCAGCTGAGCGCTGACCGCGCCGGTCAGCGTCGGGTGGGCGTGGCCCAGGGCGTTGGTCGCGATGCCCGCGAGCAGGTCGAGGTAGCGCCGCCCGTCGGCGTCCCAGACGTAGGATCCCTCGCCACGCACCAGGAACCGTTGCGGCACACCGTAGGTGGGCATGACCGACTGTGCATACCGGTCGAGCCAGGCCTGGCTGGGCCGACCGTCGACGCCGTCGCGGGCGCTGGGCAGGATCTCGCTCACGGGACCACCATCGTCCCGGTGCCCTCGCTGGTGAGCATCTCGAGCAGCAGCGCGTGCGGGAGCCGCCCGTCGACGACGGTGGCGCGTCCGACGCCGCCGCGCACCGCCCGCAGGCACGCCGCCATCTTCGGTGCCATGCCGGTGCTGATCTCGGGCAGCACCTGCTCGAGCTCGTCGGCGCCGATCTGCTCGACCAGCGAGCCGCGGTCGGGCCAGTCGCTGTACAGGCCCTCGACGTCGGTCAGCACGACCAGCTTGACCGCACCGAGGGCCACGGCCAGAGCCGCGGCGGCCGTGTCGGCGTTGACGTTCAGCACCTGCCCCGCCGCGTCGGGCGCGACGGTCGAGACGACGGGGATTCGCCCCGCGCCGACCAGGTCGCTGACCGCCGCGGGGTTGACGGACACGACGTCGCCCACCAGCCCGACGTCGACCGGCACGCCGTCGACGACCGGCCGGGTGCGCTCGGCGACGAACAGGCCGCCGTCCTCACCGCTCATGCCGACCGCGTGCGGACCGTGCTCGTTGACCAGCCCGACCAGCTCGCGGCCGACCTGACCGACGAGCACCATGCGCACCACCTCGATCGCCTCGGGAGGGGTGACCCGCAGTCCGGCGCGGAACTCGCTCTCGATGCCGAGCCGGCCGAGCATCGCCGACACCTGGGGGCCGCCGCCGTGGACGATGACGGGGCGGATGCCCACGTGCAGCAGGAAGACGATGTCCTGCGCGAAGGCCCGCTTGAGGGTCTGGTCGACCATCGCGTTGCCGCCGTACTTGATGACGACGACCTGGCCGTAGAACTCCTTCAGCCACGGCAGGGCGTCGACCAGCACCGCGGCGCGGGTGGCGTCCCAGTCGGGGTCGGCGGCGCGCATCGTCCGCGTGGTGCCCCAGCGGCGGCTCACGAGGAGTACGCCGAGTTCTCGTGCACGTACGCGTGCGTCAGGTCGTTGGTCCACACGGTCGCCGTGGCGTCGCCGGACTTCAGGTCGATCGTGACGCTCACGTCCCGTGCGGTCAGGTCGACCAGGTCGCGGGACTGCCCCGGGCCGCCGTCCCGGCAGATCCACACGCCGTTGACGGCGACGTCCAGGTCGGTCGGGTCGAACGCCGCGGACGTCGTCCCCACCGCCGCGAGGATGCGCCCCCAGTTGGGGTCACGGCCGAAGACGGCGGCCTTGAACAGGTTGCTACGGGCGACCGACCGGCCGACCTCGACGGCGTCGGCCTCGTCCGCGGCGCGCACGACCTCGATCGCGATGTCGTGGTCGGCCCCCTCGGCGTCGCGCATCAGCTGCTGGGCCAGGTCGTGGCACACCGCCCGCGCGGCGTCGGCGAACTCGTTCGCGTCGGGCCGGACGCCGGCGGCGCCGTTCGCCATCAGCACCACGGTGTCGTTGGTCGACTGGCAGCCGTCGGAGTCGAGCCGGTCGAACGTGACCCGGGTCGCGGCGCGCAGGGCCTCGTCGAGCGCGACGGCACCGACCTCGGCGTCGGTCGTGATGACCACGAGCATCGTGGCGAGCGCCGGGGCGAGCATGCCCGCGCCCTTGGCCATCCCGCCGACGACCCAGCCGTCGCCGTGGCTCACCGCCTGCTTGCTCACCGTGTCGGTGGTCATGATCGCGGACGCGGCCGCCCCACCCCCGTCGACGTCGAGCGCGGCCACGGCAGCCGTCACACCTGCGGTGAGCCTGCGCTGGTCGAGCTGCTCGCCGATCAGGCCGGTGGAGCACACGACGACGTCGCCGGCGTCCACGTCGACCAGCCCGGCCACCTGCTCGGCGCTCGCGTGGGTCGTCGCGAAACCCTGGGGACCCGTGTAGCAGTTGGCGCCGCCGGAGTTGAGCAGGACCGCGCGGGCGGTGCCGTCGGCGGTGACCCGCTCGCTCCACAGCACCGGGTTCGCCTTGCACCGGTTGCCGGTGTAGACCGCGGCGACGGTCGCCGACGGGCCGTCGTTGACGACCAGCGCGACGTCGAGGCCGCCGCCGGCCTTCAGCCCCGCGGCGACGCCGGACGCCCGGAACCCCTGCGCTGCAGTGACGCTCACGGTGCGACCCCGATCGTGGGCAAGCCCAGCGTCTCCGGCAGGCCGAGCGCCAGGTTGAGGCACTGCAGCGCCGCACCGGCCGTGCCCTTGGTGAGGTTGTCGACCGCCGCGATGGCAACGACGCGGCCGACCCGCTCGTCCAGCGCCACCTGCAGGTGCACGGTGTTGGCGCCCAGCGTGTCGGCGGTGCGCGGCCACTGCCCCTCGGGCAGCACCTCGACGAACGGTTCGTCGGCGTACGCCGCCACCCACGCGGCCCGCACCTGCGCGGCGACGACCCCCGGCCGCACCCGCGCGGTGCAGGTGGCCAGGATCCCACGCGGCATCGGCGCCAGCGTCGGCGTGAACGAGACGCTGACCGGCAGACCCGCTGCCGCAGTGAGGTTCTGCTCGATCTCGGGGGTGTGCCGGTGAACGCCCCCGACGCCGTACGGCGACATCGAGCCCATCACCTCGGCCCCGGCCAGATGCGGCTTGGTGCCCTTGCCCGCGCCCGAGGTGCCCGACGCGGCGACCACCACCACGTCGTCCGGCTCGAGCAGCCCGGCCGCGAAGCCCGGGGCGAGCGCCAGGCTGGTCGCGGTCGGGTAGCACCCGGGCACCGCGATGCGCGCGGCGCCGACCAGCGCAGCGCGCATCCGGGTGCCGCCCGCCAGGGGCAGCTCGGGCAGGCCGTACGGCCACGAGCCCGCGTGGTCGGTGCCGTAGAACGCCGTCCACGCCGCCGGGTCGACCAGCCCGGAGTCAGCCCCGCAGTCGATGACCACCGTGTCGGTGACCATGGTGTCGATCAGCTCGGCGGCCAACGCCGAGGACGCGCCGTGCGGCAGGGCGAGGACGACCACGTCGTGGCCGGCCAGCACGGCCGCGGTGGTCGGCTCGAGCGGCCGCGTCGCCAGCGGGCGCAGGTGCGGGTGGTGCGCCCCGAGCACGGCCCCGGCACTCGTCCCCGCGGTCAGCGCGCCCACCTCGAGCTGGGGGTGGGCCAGGGCCAGTCGCAACACCTCGCCGCCGGCGTACCCGCTCGCGCCGGCCACCGCGACCCTCAGCACCGGCTCACGCTCACCTGCATGACTATACACACCCCCGAGATTATGCGGTGGGCGGGCCTACCACCGGGCGAGTTTCCAGATCTCCGGTCGGCGCATCTCCTCGTCGTCGACGGCCGCGAACATCGCTGCTGCCGCCTTCAGGTGCTGCAGCGCCTGCTGCTGATCTCCGGTCGCATGCAGGAGGTCGGCCAGATTGGTGTGCAGTGCGGCGGCGCGATGTCGGTCGCCGTGCTCGAGTCCCAGCTGGAGGGCCTCGCGGGCCACCACGAGCGCCTCGTCGGCGCGGCCACCCTCGGCGAGCAGCAGCGCCATGTTGTTCAGCGCCGCCGCCCGGTAGCTGGGGTCGGCCAGCCTGGCTGCGTGCCAGAGGCTGTCACCCAGATGGTGCTCGGCCAGCGGGAGGTCACCGCGCTCGGCAGCCAGGACCCCAAGGACGTCATGAGCCTGTGCGAGCGCTGCGTCGTCGTCAGCTGCGGTGGCGGTGTCCAGAGCGACGTCGGCCGCCGTCCCGGCTGCGGCAGTCTGCCCGCGCCGGTGTGCCACCAAGGCGATGTCTGCCAACACACGGGCCCGCTGTGCTGCGTCGCTCTCGTTGGACAGCAAGGCCAGTGCTGCTCCCAGGTGACTGGCGGCGACGTCCCACGCGCCCAGGCGGTGGTGCACCTCGGCCAGCCGGTGCTCGATCGTCGCCAACGCCAGGTGGTCCTGCGGGGGACACATCGCTGCGGCTCGCTCGTAAGCGGCGATGGCGTGGCGGTAACGGCCCAACGCGGTCAGTACGTCACCGCTCGCTTCATGAACCTGGTGCCCGGGGTGACCGAGCGCTGCCGCCGCGCCCAGGTGCTCGAGGGCTTCAGTGTGCGCGTACAGGTTGCGCGCCCGCTGCGCCGCACGCCACGACCAGGCAGCACTCTCGACGTCACGCCCGGCCGCTCGTAGATGGGCGGCGACGGCGTCCGGGGCGGTGGCCGGCCCACGCCGCCGGATGAGAGCGTCCGCCGCCCTGCTGTGCAGCAGCCGTCGACGCGCGAGGCTGGTGGTGTCGTAGACCAGCCGCTGCATGGCTTCGTGCCCGAACGCGTGTGTCCCCTGGTTGGTGTGTTCGATCACTGCTCGACCCACTGCCTCTTCCAGCGCGCGCACCACCTCGTCCTCGCCCCGGCCGCTCGTCGCCTGGAGCAGGTCGGGGGTGACGTCGCTGCCCAGCACGGCCCCCGCGGCCAGCACCTGTCGGGTCGCCTCACCGAGTCCGTCCAGGCGCGACTGGAGCAGGTCACGAACTCCCTCGGGCAGCTGCCACTGCTCGCCCTCGGGCACTCGGCCGTCGCGGCGAAAGCCGTCAAGGTACTCCGTGACGAACAGCGGCAGCCCACCTGACTGCTTCCACAGGCGCCCGACGTCCTGCGCGGTCGGTGCTACCTCCAGCGCGGCTTCGGCGAGGGCCTGAACTGCCGTGACGTCCAGCCTGGTCAGCTCGACGAGGGTGCCGAGATGCGCGCGTCGTGCGGCCGTCAGCGCGACATACAGCGGGCCGGCGCGCGGCACGGACTCCGGCCGCCAGGTCAGGACCAGCAGCAGCGGGATGCCGGACAATCGCCGAACCAGGTACGCCAGTAGGTCGGTCGAGCTGTCATCGGCCCAGTGAACGTCCTCGATAACGAGGACGGGAACACTGCCGCTGGGGTCGCGACCGACACCGAGCGCAGCCGAGATCGA
>JACMOY010000244.1 GCA_014377795.1 Actinomycetota bacterium
ACCGCGGGCATCGTGCTCGCCGTCATGATCCTGCCGATCATGTCGGCCATCAACCGCGAGGTGTTCCTGCAGACGCCGACGCTGCACGAGGAGGCCTCGCTGGCCCTGGGCGCGACGCGCTGGGAGATGATCCGGATGTCGGTGCTCCCGTACGGCCGCTCCGGGATGGTCAGCGGCGCGATGCTCGGCCTGGGCCGGGCGCTGGGCGAGACGATCGCCGTGCTGCTCGTGCTGTCGTCCTCGGGCGGCTTCTCGTTCAACCTGATCAGCCAGTCGAACCCGGCGACCATCCCGGCCAACATCGCCGGGCAGTTCCCGGAGGCGACCGGGCTGACCCTGAACCTGCTGGTGCTCACCGGGCTGGTGCTGTTCGTGCTGACCTTCGCGGTCAACTTCGCCGCCCGCGCCGTCCTGGCCCGCCGGGCCGACTTCGACGGAGCCGCCGGATGACCACGACCGCCCCGCCCCGCCCGGCCGGTGACGCCCCCTCCGTCGGCGCCCTGCCGCGGCTGTTCCGCCCGCTCCCGCGCTGGGTGCCGTACGCCGTCGGCGCGGTCGCGCTCGCGGTCGCCCTGCTGGTCCGGGCCGTGCTCGGGAGTGGCCCGGTCACCACCGCGCTGGTCGCCGGGCTGGTCTTCCTCGTCGTCGTCCCGATCGTCTCGCGCCGCATCGAGGGCACCCGGCGCGCCGCGGACCGCACGGTCACGACCGTGGTCACCGCGATGTTCCTGGCCACGCTCGTCCCGCTGGTCTCGGTGCTCTACACGGTCCTGAGCCGGGGCGTCGGGCGGTTCGACGGGGACTTCTTCACCCTGACGATGCGCAACGTGATCGGCGAGGGCGGCGGCGCGCAGCACGCCATCGTCGGCACGCTGATCATCACCGGGCTGGCCACGGTGATGTCGGTGCCGGTCGGCCTGCTGACCGCCATCTACCTGGTGGAGTACGGCCGCGGCCGGCTCGCCCGCGCGGTCACCTTCCTGGTCGACGTGATGACCGGGATCCCGTCCATCGTGGCCGGCCTGTTCGCGTACGCGCTGTTCGTGCTCGTCGTCGGGCCGGGCGTCCGGTTCGGGATCGGCGGCGCGGTGGCGCTGTCGGTGCTGATGACCCCGGTCGTCGTGCGGGCGTCGGAGGAGATGCTCAAGCTGGTGCCGGCCGAGCTGCGCGAGGCGTCGTACGCCCTGGGGGTGCCCAAGTGGCGCACCATCCTCAAGGTCGTCCTGCCGGTCGCCGCCGCAGGCATCGGGACGGGCGTGACGCTCGCGATCGCCCGGGTGATCGGCGAGACCGCGCCGCTGCTGCTCATCGTGGGCACGACCGACAGCCTCAACAGCGACCCGCTCAACGGGCGCATGGAGACGCTCCCGATCTACACCTTCTACAGCTTCACCCAGCCGGGCTCGCGCCCGGAGTTCAGCATCGACCGGGCCTGGACGGCGGCGCTGGTGCTGATGGTGATCGTGCTGCTGCTCAACGCCGTGGCCCGGCTGATCGCCCGCGCCTTCGCCCCGAAGGGCAGCCGCTGACCCTGCCGGACGGGCAGGGGCCCAGGGGCCGGCTCAGCCGCGGCTGTACATGACGTCGACGGCGTGCCGGGTGAAGCCGAGCCGCTCGTACACCCGTACGGCGGCGGTGTTGGACTCGTCGACGTAGAGCAGCACGCTGGTCAGGCCGCGCTCGCGCAGGCTGTGCAGGCCGGCGAGCGTCAGCGCCGGACCGAGCCCGCGCCCCTGCTCGGCGGGGTGCACGGCCACGACGTAGACCTCGCCGATCGGCGGGTGGTCGTGGTGGTCGTGGTCCTCGCCGGCGCCGTCCGGGTGCTCGTGCGGCTCGTCGCCGCCGTGACCGCCGTGCACCTTGGTCCAGTGCGAGCCGACCAGCGCGCCGTCGCGCTCGGCGAGGAAGAAGCCGGCCGGGTCGAACCACGGCTCGGCCATCCGCACCTCGACGTCGTCGAGGGTCCAGCCGCCCTGGTCGGGGTGGTCGGCGAAGGCCAGGTTGTTCAGGGTCAGCCAGGACTGCTCGTCGCGGCCGGGCTCGAAGGTCCGCAGCGTCACGCCGGCGGGCAGCGTGACGGGCGGCAGGTCGTCCTCGAGCGGCCGGCGCATCTGCAGCAGCACCCGGCTGCGGCGGAAGTCCAGCCCACCGGCCAGTGCCGCCGCCGCGGGGGCGTCGCCGTGCGCCCACAGCCGCAGCCGGCCGTCGGGGCTCTGCGCGAGCAGCTGCTCGACCAGGGCCCGACCCAGTCCGCGCCCGCGGGCGTGCGGGGCGACCGCCAGCTCGGCGCTGCTGCCCTCGACGGCGTCGGTCACGTCGAGGTGGGCGTACGCCAGCACCTCGCCGTGCTCGCGCACCAGCACGTTGCGGCCCTTGCGGTCACCGCCGCGGGGCAGGTGCAGCAGGACGTGCTCGGACAGCGGCGGGGTGCCGTCGGCGGCCGTGACCGCCTCGATGAGGGCGTGCACCGCCTCGACGTCGGGCGGGTCCAGCCGGCCGAGGGTCTGGGGCTGCGGCGCGGCGGGTGGTGATGTGGGGGCAGGCACGCCCCGGACGGTACGCGGCGCCCGGTCAGACGCTGACCGTGCGGGTCGCCTCGTCCTCGGTCAGCGCCTGGATCGGCGGCGTGACGAACTTGTAGCCGACGTGTCGGACCGTGCCGATCAGCTGCTCGTGCTCGGCGCCGAGCTTGGCGCGCAGCCGTCGCACGTGCACGTCGACCGTGCGGGTGCCCCCGTAGTAGTCGTAGCCCCACACCTCCTGCAGCAGCTGCGCGCGGGTGAAGACCCGGCCGGGGTGCTGCGCGAGGTACTTGAGCAGCTCGAACTCCTTGAACGTCAGGTCCAGCACCCGGCCGCGCAGCCGGCAGGTGTAGGTGCCCTCGTCGATCGTCAGGTCACCAGCGCGTACGACACCGGGTTCGCCGGCCGGGCTCGTCGCGGCAGCGGCCGCCTTGCCGGTCGCCAGGCGCAGCCGCGCGTCGACCTCGGCCGGTCCGGCGCTGTCGAGCAGCACGTCGTCCAGGCCCCACTCGGGGGTCAGCGCCACCAGGCCGCCCTCGGTCAGCACGGCGAACAGCGGGACGGTGACGCCGGTGGTGCGCAGCAGCCGGCACAGGCTCCGGGCGCCGGCGGGGTCGCGGCGGGCGTCGACCAGGACGGCGTCGTGCTGCGGGCCCCCCCGCTCGGAGGCTCCCAGCAGCGCCGACACCTCGAGCGGGGCGACGCGCACCGTGTGACCCAGCAGGCCGAGCGCCGG
>JACMOY010000245.1 GCA_014377795.1 Actinomycetota bacterium
CATGGTAGGCCCGCGGGCGCGGCCGAGCGTCGGCGCCGGCACGTACGCTGGTCCCTGATGAGCACCCTCTTCGACGACGTCCCGCTGGCCGGGCTCGGCTCGCCGGCGGCCCGGGCCGCGCCGCCGCCCGAGCCGCGCGACCCGACGTCCGAGCGCGCCGGCCGGACGGCGGAGCCGGGCGGGGCGCGCCCCTCGGCCGACCAGCTGCTCGAGGGCCTGAACCCCCAGCAGCGAGAGGCCGTGCTGCACGAGGGGTCGCCGCTGCTGATCGTCGCCGGCGCCGGGTCGGGCAAGACCCGGGTGCTGGCCCACCGGATCGCCTACCTGCTCGCCGCCCGCGGGGTGCGTCCCGGTCAGGTGCTGGCGATCACGTTCACCAACAAGGCGGCCGGCGAGATGCGTGAGCGGGTCGCGGCGCTGGTCGGCCCGCGCGCGTCGACGATGTGGGTGTCGACGTTCCACTCCGCGTGCGTGCGCATCCTGCGCCGCGAGGCCGGACGGGTCGGGCTCAAGTCGTCGTTCTCGATCTACGACGCCGCCGACCCCAAGCGGCTGATGGCGATGGTCTGCCGCGACCTCGACCTGGACCCCAAGCGCTACCCTCCGCGGGCGTTCGCCGCCCAGGTGTCGAACCTGAAGAACGAGCTGGTCGACGAGCAGACCTATGCCGACCGCGTGTCGGGCGAGAGCGCCACGCCCATCGAGCGCACCCTGGCCGAGGTCTACCGCACCTACCAGCAGCGGCTGCGCCAGGCCAACGCGCTGGACTTCGACGACCTGATCATGACCACGGTCAACGTGCTGCAGGCGTTCCCGGACGTCGCCGAGCACTACCGCCGCCGGTTCCGGCACGTGCTGGTCGACGAGTACCAGGACACCAACACCGCCCAGTACGTGCTGGTGCGCGAGCTGGTGGGCGGGTCGACGTCCGAGGCCGCCGCACGGCGCGCGCTGCACGCGGTCGACGGCACCGTCGTCCGCGAGGGCGCCGAGGTCGAGGTCGACCCGGGCGAGCTGACCGTCGTCGGCGACGCCGACCAGTCGATCTACGCCTTCCGCGGCGCCACGATCCGCAACATCTCCGAGTTCGAGATCGACTACCCCGACGCCCACACGATCCTGCTGGAGCAGAACTACCGCTCGACCCAGACGATCCTGTCGGCGGCCAACGCGGTGATCTCGCGCAACGGCGACCGCCGACCCAAGCGGCTGTGGACGGCGTCGCCGGGCGGCGACCAGATCGTGGGCTACGTCGCGGACTCCGAGCACGACGAGGCCGCGTCCGTGGCCGGCGAGATCGACCGGCTCGGCGACGAGCACGACGTCAAGCCGCGCGACGTCGCGCTGTTCTACCGCACCAACGCCCAGTCGCGGGCGCTGGAGGAGGTGCTGGTGCGGGTCGGGCTGCCGTACAAGATCGTCGGCGGCACCCGGTTCTACGAGCGTCGCGAGGTCAAGGACGCCCTCGCCTACCTGCGGGTGCTGGCCAACGGCGCCGACACCGTCAACCTGCGCCGCATCCTCAACGTGCCCAAGCGCGGCATCGGCGATCGCGCCGAGGCGGTGCTCGCCGCGCTCTCGGACCGTGAGCGCATCCCGTTCGTCGAGGCCCTGG
Organism: Actinomycetota bacterium; assembly: GCA_014377795.1. Classification (GTDB taxonomy): domain Bacteria; phylum Actinomycetota; class Actinomycetes; order Actinomycetales; family Angustibacteraceae; genus JACMOY01. Next base: position 1,616 of record JACMOY010000245.1, read on the forward strand.
CCCGGGCCGACGAGGCGCCGGGCATCGCCACCCGGTCGCTGACCTGCGTGCGCGCGTTCACCGAGCTGCTCGAGGCCCTGCGCACCCTGGTCGACGGCGGCGCCGGGCCGGCGACGGTGCTCGAGGCGGTGCTGGAACAGACCGGGTACGTCGCCGAGCTGCAGGCGAGCCTGGACCCGCAGGACGAGGGCCGGGTCGAGAACCTCGCCGAGCTGGTGCAGGTGGCCCGCGAGTTCGAGGAGGCCTCGCCCGAGGGCAGCCTCACCGACTTCCTCGAGCGGGTGTCGCTCGTCGCTGACAGCGACGACATCCCGGACGCGGACGCGGCCGAGCAGGGTGTGGTCACGCTGATGACGCTGCACACGGCCAAGGGACTGGAGTTCCCGGTGGTGTTCCTCACCGGGCTCGAGGACGGCGTGTTCCCGCACCTGCGAGCGCTCAGCGACCCCCGTGAGCTCGAGGAGGAGCGCAGGCTCGCCTACGTCGGCATCACCCGGGCCCGCGAGCGGCTCTACGTCTCGCGCGCCGCGGTGCGCAGCGCGTGGGGCGCGCCGTCGTACAACCCGGCGTCGCGGTTCCTGGACGAGCTGCCCGCCGAGCTGGTCGACTGGCGCCGCACCGAGGCCACCGGACAGGGGCCTGGCCGCTCCACCACGCCGGCGGTGGCGCGGCTGGCCGGCGCGCCCGGCGTCCGGTCACCGGGCAACCGGCCGGTGATCCACCTGGTGCCCGGCGACCGCGTCACCCACGACACCTTCGGGCTCGGCACGGTCGTGCAGGTCGAGGGTGAGGGTGAGAAGGCGATGGCCCACGTCGACTTCCGCGACGAGGGCACCAAGCGCCTGCTGCTGCGCTACGCCCCGGTCGAGAAGCTCTGACGCGTGGCGCGGGACACAGCGCTCAGATGTCCAGACCCTGGTCGGCCAGCCAGGGACGGGGGTCCACCGGCCCGCCGCCGCCGGGGTGGATCTCCAGGTGCAGGTGCGGGCCGGTCGAGTGGCCGGTGTTGCCGACGGCGCCCACGAGCTGGCCGGGGGTGACCTCTTCGCCCACGCCGACGTCGATCCGGTCGAGGTGGGCGTACCACGCGATGGTGCCGTCCCAGTAGCGGATCTCGATCTTGTTGCCGTAGCCGCTCTGCACTCCCGCGAAGACCACCGTGCCGGTCGACATGGCCACCGCGGGGGTGCCGATCGGTGCGGCGAAGTCGTCGCCGGCGTGCAGCCGGCCCCACCGGGCGCCGTACGTCGAGCTGAGCTGGTAGTTCTCGACGGGCAGCACCCAGTCGTGCGTCTTCTCGAGCTCGGCCTTGCGCTGCTCGAGGATCTTGGTGCGGGCCGCCGCGCGGCTGGCGCGGGCGCGGGCTTGGGCCCGGGCGCGGGATGCCTGCGCGGCGAGCTCGACGCGTCGCACCCCAGCTCGCGCGTCGGCGATGTGCTGGGTGTCGGCCGACGGGTTCGCGATGACGGCGGCGGCCGCCGGCGCCGGGGGACGCGGCTGGGTGTCGGCCACTGCCGTGCCGCCGGACAGGCCGGGGACGACGGCAGCGCCGGTCGCGGTCAGCGTCAGGGCTGCCGCGGCGGCGCCCGGCAGGGTCAGACCGCGGGAGGTGCGTTCGACGGGGGCGCGGTGTCGGCCACGGTGGCGACCGGCGTAGGGGGCACTGCGGGGCACGGGCAATCCTCGCGTCGTGAAGGGGGGGCACCTGCGACCATACGGAACGTCACCCCCGGTCATCAAGCCAGCGGTGTCCGGAGCGGGGGATATCCTTCGAAAAGCGCGTGCTCGACGCGCGAAGCAGTGGCCGAGGAGGTCGTCATGGGCAACGCCGCCCCCGTGCGCATCGTCATGGCCAAGCCCGGCCTGGATGGGCACGACCGAGGCGCCAAGGTGGTCGCCCGTGCGCTGCGTGACGCCGGCATGGAGGTCGTCTACACCGGCCTGCACCAGAGCCCCGAGCAGATCGTCGAGGCCGCGATCCAGGAGGACGCCGACGTCGTGGGCCTCTCAGTGCTCTCGGGGGCCCACCTGACGCTCTTCGCGAAGGTGATCGGTCTGCTGCGGGAGCGTGACGCGGGCGACATCGTCGTGTTCGGCGGCGGGATCATCCCCGAGGCCGACATCCCCGAGCTCGAGGCCCTCGGCGTGGCCAAGGTGTTCACCCCGGGCGCGACGACCGCCTCGATCGTCGACTGGGTGCGCGCGAACGTCCGCACCGACTGACCGCGCCCACCACTGTGGCGTGCGTCGCAGTCGTTGGGTCACCGGTCGCGTCCGCGCGCCAGTAGGCTCGCCGCGCGGTCCGGACGCCCCCGACCCGGGTCCGTCCGAGTCCGACTGACGACGTCGTCGCACCGGAAGGCGAGTGCCCGTGGACCTGTTCGAGTACCAGGCGCGTGACCTGTTCGCCGAGCACGGGGTCCCCGTGCTCGAGGCGGCGGTCGCCGAGACCCCCGACCAAGCCCGTGCGGGCGCCGAGCGGATCGGCGGTGGCACCGTCGTGGTCAAGGCGCAGGTCAAGGCCGGCGGCCGCGGCAAGGCCGGCGGCGTGAAGCTGGCCCACAGCCCCGACGAGGCCGCCGAGAAGGCCGGCGAGATCCTCGGCATGGACATCAAGGGCCTGACCGTGCACCGGGTGATGGTGGCGCAGGGCGCCTCGATCGAGCAGGAGTACTACTTCTCGGTGCTGCTCGACCGCTCCAACCGCTCCTACCTCGCCATGGCGAGCAAGGAGGGCGGGATGGAGACCGAGCAGCTCGCCGTCGAGCGGCCGGATGCCCTCGCCAAGGTCGCGGTCGACCCCCTGGTGGGCATCGACGAGGCCAAGGCCCGCGAGATCGTCGACGCGGCCGG
>JACMOY010000246.1 GCA_014377795.1 Actinomycetota bacterium
ACCAACGCCGACCCCAGCGTCAGTGGCGGCATCGGCGTGCAGCTGGTCGTCACCACCACCCTGGACACCCTGCAGGCCCAACCCGGGCAGCTCGGGGTGCGGTGCGCCACCACCGAGACCGGCCACCCCCTGTCCGCGGCCACCACCCGCCGCCTGGCGTGTGACGCGACCCTCATCCCCATCGTCCTGGGTGCGGTCAGCGAACCCCTGGACGTCGGCCGGGCCACCCGGTCGATCCCCACCGGCATCCGCCGCGCCCTGAACGTCCGCGACGGCGGGTGCGCCTTCCCCGGCTGCACCCGACCCCACAGGTGGGCCGACGCCCACCACATCCACCACTGGGCGAACGGTGGACCCACCGCCGTGACCAACCTCGTCCTGCTCTGCGGCCACCACCACGACCTCATCCACCACACCCGATGGACCGTCCGAATCACCGACGGACGACCGGTGTTCACCCCACCACAACAGCCAGACAGTGAACGACCACCACCCCGGGCGCCGGTATGAGGTCCCTTCACAGCGTTGTGCGCGACCAAGGGGACGGCGAAGGGGCCGGCACGTGGCCGGCCCCCCGTCATCCCGATCGACGTCGTACGCGCCGATCCGGCCCTGCGTCAGGCCTTCGGCTTGTTCGTCATCAGCGGCGCGGCCGCGGTCTTGCTGGCGGCGACGGCCGGCTTGGCCTTCTTCGGCTTCTTGGTCTCGCGGCCCTGCTTGTCCTTCGACACGGTGGTCTCCTGTTCGTCAGCGGTGGGGGGTGGGCGGCGGTGACTCAGCGCATGACGGACTCCAGGTGCGGGGCGGCCGGCGCCGCGGACCCCTCGACGGTAGCCCCGTCGCGGGAGGTCGCGCACTCCTGTTCAGCCCAGTCCGGCGAACGCCGCCGCGGTGGCGACCGCGTACACGACCAGCAGCACCACGCCGCCCGGCCGGGTCAGCCGGCCACCACGCGCCAGGAGCACCACGAGCAGGGGCAGCACCGCTGCGAGCACCGCCGGCCCGACGAACCCGTGGACGCTCAGGGGGCGCACGAGCGGGGCGATGCCGAGGGTCACGGTGGCGTTGTAGGTCGCGGCGCCGACCGCCCCGGCGACCGCGATCTCGGCGACGGCGTGGCGTCGGGCGGCAGCCACCAGGGCCAGCATCTCGGCGCTGGTGGCCAGCGCGAGCAGCGTCAGCCCGACGGCCGAGTCCCCCAGCCCCGAGCCCGCGACCACCCGCTCAGCGCCGACCACGGCGGCCACCCCGCCACCGGTCATCAGCACCAGGCCGCCGAGCGCTTTCGCCAGTGCCACCCCGGGCGAGCCGCCCGGCTCTCCGGACTCCGCGTCCTCGTCGTCGTCGTCGTCGTTCAGCTCCGCGAGCTCACCGATCGCCGGCGGCTCGTGCTCACGCCACCACACGACACCGACCAGGACGGCGTACGCCGCGAGCAGCCCGACGCCCTCGGCTCGCGACGCGTGGCCGTCGCCCAGCACCAGCAGCGCCAGGACGCCGGCGACGCTCGACATGACGGCGTAGCGGCGCACCCGGCGTCCGACCGGGACGGGGGCCACCACGGCGGCCAACCCCAGAGCGAGGGTCAGGACGGTGATGTTGGCCCCGAGCGCGTCACCGACCGCGAGCGCCGGCCGTCCGTCGGCGGAGGCGAGGGCCGACGTCAGCGCCTCTTCCGGCTCGGCGCCGGCCAGCAGCACGGCGACGGCGACGACGGACAGCCGCAGCCGGGCGGCCGCGCCGGCGAGGTTCTCGACGAACAGCTCGGCGCCCCCGACGAGCAGGGCCGCCGCGACGACCAGCAGACCGACGCCGAGCCCGACGTCAGGCAAGGACCCTCGTCACCGGCATGGACGAGTCCGCGGGCAGGTCGAGGTCGGACGGCTCACGACCGCGCAGCAGCATCTGCGAGCCGAGGGCGGCGACCATCGCCCCGTTGTCGGTGCACAGCCCCGGCCGCGGCACGCGCAGCTCGATGCCCGCGTCCGCGCACCGCTGAGCCGCCACGACGCGCAGCCGCGAGTTGGCGGCGACGCCGCCACCGACGAGCAGGTGGTCGACACCGTTCTGCCGGCAGGCGAGCACCGCCTTGCGGGTCAGCACGTCGACCACGGCCTCCTGGAAGCTGGCCGCGACGTCGGCCAGCGGGACGGGCTCGCCCGCCGCCTCGCGCGCCTCGACCCAGCGCGCCACGGCGGTCTTCAGACCCGAGAACGAGAAGTCGAAGCGGTGCCGCTCGGCGCCGCGCTGCCCGGTGAGCCCGCGCGGGAACGCGATGGACG
>JACMOY010000247.1 GCA_014377795.1 Actinomycetota bacterium
GCCACGACTGGCTCACGCTGACCGGCGGCGCGATCGGGCAGGGGCTGCCGGTGGCGACCGGCGCCGCCGTGGCCTGCCCGGACCGGCCGGTGGTCTCGATCCAGGCCGACGGGAGCGCGATGTACACGATCACCGCGCTGTGGACCCAGGCGCGCGAGCAGCTGGACGTCACCACCGTCATCTGCGACAACGGCGCGTACGCCATCCTCGACGGCGAGCTCGAGCGGGTCGGTGCGGTCGGCGGCGGTGCGCGCGCCCGGCGGCTGCTCGACCTGACCGAGCCGGCCCTGGACTTCGTCGCGCTCGCCACCGGCCTGGGAGTCCCCGCCCGGCGGGCCGGCACCGCCGACGAGCTCGTCGAGCACCTGCGGTGGGCGCTGGACGAACCGGGGCCGCACCTGATCGACGCCGTCCTGCAGGCTGGCCCGCGATGACGACGCTGGGAGCCATCTTCGCGCCCGACCTGCCCCCCGAGCGGCTGCGGTCAGCGGCGGTGGCCGCCGACCGCGCCGGTCTCGAGCAGCTGTGGTTGTGGGAGGACTGTTTCAAGGAGAGCGGGATCGCCGCTGCCGCAGCGGTTCTGGCCTGGACCGAGCACCTCACCGTCGGCATCGGCCTGCTCCCCGTCCCGTTGCGCAACGTCGCGCTGACGGCGATGGAGATCGCCACGCTGGAGCGGCTGTTCCCCGGTCGGCTGGTGCCCGGTGTCGGCCACGGTGTCGCCGAGTGGATGGAGCAGGTCGGTGCGCGTGCACAGTCGCCGATGACCCTGCTGCGCGAGTACACGACGGCGCTGCGTGCCCTGCTGCACGGCGAGACGGTGACGACCGACGGTCGGTACGTCCAGCTCACCGACGTCGCCCTGGACTGGCCGCCCACGGCTGCCCCACCGCTGCTCGTGGGAGCCGTGCGCGAGCGCACCGTGAGCCTGGCCGGCGAGCTCGGTGAGGGCGTCATCATGACCGGCGAGACCACCCCGGCGGCGCTGCGCGAGGCGATGGTGCACCTGCGCAGCGGTCGGGCCGCTGCGGGTCGCACCGGTGAGCCCGACGTCGTGGTGTTCCTGCCGGTGCACGGCGCACTGGACGCGACCCACGAGGCGCAGCGCGTCGCCGAGCTCGCGGACGCCGGTGCCACCCACGTGGTCCTGCTGGCGATCGAGGACGATCCGCTGCTGGAGGACCTGGTGACGTTCATCGCCCGCGACCTGCGACCCCTGGTCCCCTGACTCGCGAACCGGCACAATGGTCTTATGAGCAAACCCAATCTGTCAGGCCGGGTCGCGATCGTCACCGGTGCCGCGAACGGGATCGGTGCGGCGACGGCGGTGGCGCTGGCTGCCGAAGGGGCGCGGGTCGTGGTGGCCGACGTCGTCACCGGTGACGCCACGGTCGCAGCCGTCCGCGCCGTCGGTGGCGAGGCGATCGCCGTCCACTGCGACGTCGCCGACCCCGAGCAGGTGGCCGCGATGGTGGACACCGCCGTCGAGCAGCTCGGCGGCCTCGACATCCTGGTGAACAACGCCGGGGTCGGCGGCGGCTCGGCGCCGCTGCACGAGCTCGACCTCGACGACTGGAACCGCACCCTGGCGGTCAACCTCACCGGGCCGTTCCTGTGCACCCGAGCGGCCATGCCCCACCTGCTGGCCTCGGGCCGCGGGCGCATCATCAACATCGCCTCGACCTCCGGCTTGATCGGCGCCCCGCTCGCGCCGGCGTACTGCGCCACCAAGGGTGCGATCGTCAACCTCACCCGCCAGCTCGCAGTCGACTACAGCAACAGAGGGATCCGGGTGAACGCGATCTGCCCCGGGTACATCGACACCGACCTGGGCGGGCACCGCGCCTCGATGTCACCGGACCAGGCTGCTGCCGCGCACGAGCGCCGCGAGGCGGCCGCCGCCCGCCAGCCGATCGGCCGCCAGGCACAGACCGACGAGGTCGCCAACGTCGTCGTGTTCCTGGCCGGCGACGACAGCTCGTTCATGACCGGCTCGATCGTCACGGTCGACGGCGGGTGCACGACCACCTTCAACCACGGCTGACCCGTTCACGCAGGGACGGCGTGGCCCCGCCCGACGACGGCGAACGCGGCCGCTACGTCTCGGCACGCCGCGCCCAGCTCGCGCGCGGGGTCGGTGAGAACC
>JACMOY010000248.1 GCA_014377795.1 Actinomycetota bacterium
ACCCCCCTCGCCGGGCCCCCGGGGGCCGCCGCCGGCAAGGCGCCCCCCGCCCCCTGCGCGGCGGCCCCCGCCCTCCGTGGCCCGGACCGGCCCAGGGCCTGCGCCCAGCCTGCGCCGTCCTCGGGTTCCCAGGCGACGACGACCCGCAGGGTGCCCCCGTCATGGGCCGCCTCGCCGGCCGCCCACCTCAGGGCACGCTGGGCGGAGGCCGTCTCGTCGTACCCGACGACGACCACCGGCCTCGGGTCGGGGGATCTGGTTGCCAGATCGTGGTCCATGACTGCTCCCCTCGCCGGGCCTCGTTTCGCCACCATCGTGCGACGCCCGGGGGCTGCGGTGCAGGGCCAAAGGTCCCGGTCCTGGCGCACGGCGCACTCGCGCGGGGGCGCACGCTTGTATGATCCGTGCTGCGCCGGCATCTCGATCGGCACACCACAGCTCGAAGGGCACGTCGTTGAAGGTCACCCTGTACTCGTCAGATCCCCTCGAGGACGCCCTGCGCGTGGTCGGTGCCCTCTACGGGGTGAGCCTGCAGGCTGGCGCCCCGGACGCCGCGACGCCGCCCGTCGCAACACCGGTGGCCAGGACCCGTTCGCGCAGTCGGTCGGCAGCCGCCGTCACGGCACCGCGCAAGCGGGCGTCCCGCGCTGCGGTGAGCACCCCGACCGCCGAGCTGCGCCGCTGGGCCAAGGAAGCGGGCTACCAGGTCAACGACCGCGGTCCGCTGCCGGCGGACGTGCTGGCAGCGCACGCCGCGTCCAGCTGAGCGACGTCACCTGACGGCGGTCACCGACCCGAGCCCACCGTGGACGCACACCGGCACCAGGCTGGCCAGGCTGTAGATGGCGAACAGGCGCGACACGGACGCGCGCCTGCGCCCTTCTGTCGTGCCCCGTCATCGGCACCTCGAGATCTGACCTGAGGTCCGTGAGGTGCCGACCGGTCACCGGTGGACGACGTGGTCCTACCGCAGGTCGACGACCGGGTCGACGCCCAGCGGGCGCCGCGTGCCGTCGCGCAGGACGACCCCCGAGCGCTCGGGCAGTCCGAGCACGACGGGGTCGGTCGGCAGCACCGCGCGGGCCGCGTCGAGCCATCCTCGACCCCCGGGCCGGTAGTGCGGGACCACCAGGTCGACGTCGACCAGGCCCAGCGCCGGCACCACCCGGCTGCCCCCCTCGGGCAGCACCGTCCAGCGGCAGAGCACCATCGCCCCGGCGCTGGCACCGCTGATCGCCAGACCCGCCTCGTTCGCCGCCCGCAGCAGGTCGGCGTGCGGCGCGAGCGCCTCGAGCAGGCGCGACGGCGACCCACCGGGGATCACCAGCAGCTCGGCGTCGGCGAGCGCGTCAGCGAGGTCGCCCGGCTCCGGGGTCGCGGTTCTGACCTGGCCAGCGCCCAGCCCGAGATACCACCGGCGGGCGTTCGCCGACGCCATCGCCTGCTCGCGACCCGGGCGGCCGGCGAAGGGGGCGATGACGACCCGGCGCGGCGCGCCGTCCGGACGCGCCAGCATCGTCGCGTCCATGGCCTCGCACCCCGGTGCGAACTCGGCCCCGCCCTGAAGGCACACGTCACCGCACATGTCGACGAGCCCCGCCCGCCCGGTCAGCGGGCCGAGACCACCATCACCGGCACCGCACCGACCCGCAGCCGCAGGGTGCGCGAGCGGTAGCGGTGCGTCGTCCCGTCGACCAGCTGGTCGGTGGTGGCGTTCGGGATGGACAGCGTGACCGTGCGGTTCGGGTTCCAGTACACGCGCCGCACGCCGCGGGCGTACCTGAACGTGCAGGTGTAGGTGCCGGACGAGCTGCGGCTGCAGCCACGGGCCTGAGCTCCGACCAGCCACGACCGGGTGACGCCGAACGCCTTGCCGGCCAGCGTGAGGGAGAAATCGTTCGGGCCGGTCGTCCGCGTGTTGGCGATCGTCGTGTTGCCCCACGCGTACCAGAACACCCGCTTGACGTCGGCGTTGGCGTTCAGCACCAGTGTGCGCGAGACGTTGGCCGCCTGCCTGCTGGCCGACACCGGAGCGACGTTGTGCGGACCGCTGAGCCCGTAGTTGATCTCGGTGTTCCAGATCGGTTTGCGGACGCGGTACTTGGCCAGGATCTTCTTGTCCTGGGCCAGGATCGACATCGAGTCCTCGGGCGAGCCGGTCGGCAGCGGGTAGAGCTGCAGCGAC
>JACMOY010000249.1 GCA_014377795.1 Actinomycetota bacterium
ATGGGCCTTCGGGCAGGTTAGGCTCGCGGTGATGGACGTCGCCCGCAGCGACACGGCGAGCGATCTGCCCGTGTCCCCAGACCCCGCCCCCCGGCGACCCCTCGGCACCGAGCTGGGCGTGCTCGTCGTCATCGCGCTGGCGCTGACGTTCGTGTTCCGGTTGCTGGTCGTGCAGGCGTTCTACATCCCGTCGGGCTCGATGGAGCCCACGCTGCAGGTCGGTGACCGGGTTCTGGTCGACAAGCTGGCCTACCGCGTCGGTGAGGTGCATCGCGGCGACGTCGTGGTCTTCGACGGTCGCGGCTCGTTCGCCCCCCTCGAGACCGTCGCCGCCGCCGGGCTGCTCGCCCGAGCTGCCGGGGCCATCGGCGGGTACGTCGGCGTCGCGCCGTCCGAGCGCGACTACGTCAAGCGCGTGGTCGGTCTGCCCGGTGACCGGGTCGTGTGCTGCGGCCCTGACGGGCGGCTGAGCGTCAACGACGTACCCGTCGACGAGCCCTTCGTCATGCCCGGCGATGCGCCCAGCGACCAGCCCTTCGACGTCACGGTGCCGGCCGGGCGGCTGTGGGTCATGGGCGACCATCGCAGCGACTCGGCCGACTCGCGCTCGCACCTCGGTGATCCCGGCGGTGGCACCGTCGCCCTCGACCGGGTCGTCGGGCAGGTGCGGGTGCGGTTCTGGCCCCTGACGGATGTCGGCACCGTCGCGGGCGGCGCGTCGTGAGCACCGGGCCCGAGCACGACACCACCGACGGCACCGTGGTCCCGCCCCGCCGCGACGCCGAGGGGGGGTTGTTGGCGGCGCTGCGCGAGACGGTGATCGTCGTCGTCATCGCCCTGGCCCTGTCGCTGGTCGTCAAGACCTTCCTGGTCCAGGCGTTCTACATCCCTTCGGGGTCGATGGAGAACACGCTGCAGGTCGGTGACCGGGTGGTGGTCAGCAAGCTCACGCCCGGCCCCTTCGACCTGCACCGCGGTGACGTCGTCGTCTTCACCGACCCCGGCGACTGGCTTCCGGTCACGACCCCGCCGCAGGACGGTCCGATCCGCGGGGCGGTGCGGTCGGCGCTGACGTTCGTCGGCCTACTGCCCAACGACTCGGGCAACCACCTGATCAAGCGGCTGATCGGCCTGCCCGGCGACCACGTGGTCTGCTGCGACGCCGACGGGCGGCTCAGCGTCAACGGCGTCGCGCTCACCGAGCCGTACGTCTTCGAGGGCAACGTCCCCTCCGAGCGCACCTTCGACATCGTCGTGCCGGCCGGGCGCATCTGGGTGATGGGTGACCACCGCCAGGCCTCGGAGGACTCGCGCTACCACGACGACGGCAAGGGCGGTACCGGTTCGGTGCCTATCGCGGACGTCACCGGCAAGGCCTTCGTCCTCGTCTGGCCGTTCGGCCGCGCCACCTGGCTCACGCGTCCGGCGTCGACCTTCGTCAAGGTCCCCGCTGCCGCGGCTGCGTCGACGTCCTCGAGCACCCCCTCGCCCTCGCCGTCTCGATGAGCCGAGCGCCCAGCCTGCGCGTCGAGCGGGCGCTGCTGCGCGAGGGCCACCTGCTGATCGCTGCCGTCGACGAGGTCGGCCGCGGCGCCCTCGCCGGCCCCGCGTCGGTGGGCATCGTCCTGGTCGACGCTGGGGTTCGCACCGCGCCGGCCGGCGTCCGCGACTCCAAGCTGCTCACCCCCGCCGCCCGCGAGGCGCTGGTGCCGCGGATCCGGCGCTGGGCCCTGGCCCACGCCGCCGGCCACGCCGGCCCCGACGAGGTCGACGCCGTCGGCATCCTGGGGGCGCTGCGACTGGCGGCGACCCGGGCGCTCGCGACCCTGCCCCGCCCCGGCCTGGTGCTGCTGGACGGTAATCACGACTGGCTCACCGACCCGCTGGCCGGCGGGCTGTTCGAGGCGACCACACCCCCCGTGCGCACCCTCATCAAGGCCGACATGTCGTGCTCGTCGGTGGCGGCGGCCAGCGTCCTCGCGAAGGTCGAGCGCGACGCGATGATGGTCGCCCTGCACGAGGCGCACCCGCAGTACGGCTGGGCCGGCAACAAGGGCTACTCGGCGCCCGAGCACCTGGCCGCGCTCGCCGAGCTCGGCCCCTGCGCCCAGCACCGGCGCCGCTGGCGGCGGCCCGCCTGCGGGCCGGGGGGCGGCCCCCGGGCACGGGGGGGCGAGGGTGGCGC
>JACMOY010000250.1 GCA_014377795.1 Actinomycetota bacterium
AGTTCCTGACCGTCGACCCGCACAGCCCGCCGGAGTTCCGCGCCAACATCGTGCGCAACCTCGACGAGTTCCACGAGGTGTTCGGCACGTCCGAGGGTGACGGGCTGTGGCTCGACCCCGCGGAGCGCGTGCGGATCTGGTAGCCGCCACGAACAGGCCGTGGGCGTCGGTGCTCGCCGGGAGGCGGGACTGACTCCTCGGTCGGGGCCAGCGTGCTGGTGGCGGGTCAGCCCACGATGCGGGTGTCGGCGCTGTGCAGCCGCCGGGCGAGCTCGGCGGCGATGCCGCGCAGCACCGCGGGGTGCTCGGTGATCAGTGAGTCGAACTCGCGGGGTCCGATCACCAGCAGCTGCATGTCGGAGGTGGCGGTCACCGTGGCGCTGCGGGTAAGGGTGGGGTCGAGCAGCGACATCTCACCGAGCGCCGCGCCGGGACCGACGGTGCTGATGACCACGCCGTCCACCGCCACGCTGGCTTCGCCCTCGACGACGACGAAGGCTTCGCGGCCGGTGCTACCGGCGCTCATCAGGGTCGTGCCGGCGCTCACCTGCACCTGGTCGACGAGCTTGGCGACGTGCTTGAGCTCTTTTGGCGAGCAGCGCGAGAACAGCAGCACCTGCGCGAGTAGGTCGACCTTCGAGTCACGTGCCATGCCAGCCTCCGGACGGATCGACGGGGCGCGAGCCCCTGATGGCTTCGAACGTACCGCAACCACAGTTGTCCGCAAGCCCGGCGAGGGGGGCCGCGGAGCGTTACGGTCGGGTCGTGAGTGCGTGGTCGAGCGAGCCGACCGTCGCGGCCCGCGAGGGCGCGCTGGCGGGGCTTCTCGACGCGGTCGTCGCCTCTCAGCTCGACGTCTGGCTGCGGTGTCCCACCCCGGTCAGCGACGCGTCGTACGACGACGGCCTGCGCGTGCTGGCCCTGGCGCTGCTGCGCGAGTGGGACGCCGCCCTGGCCTGGTCGGCCGAGGCCGGGCCACCCACGGACGACGACGCCCGATGGCTGCGCTCCGGGGCGGTCGCGTGGGCGGCGGCAGGCGACGAGAGCGCGCAGTCCGAGGCCGCGCTGGCCCCGCTGAGCGCCGGCGACCTGCCCGACACGGGTCGGCCGCTGGGCCGGTTCGCGGGCTACCTCATGGTCGAGGCCGCCCTCGCCCACGCCCGCCTCGACCTGGCCCTCGAGATCGCCGAGCGGCTCGGTGAGCGGGTCTGGGACGACCTGGTCCTTGAGGGCGTGCTGCACGCCTTCTCGCCGATCGTCGGCGTCTGCCGGGCTCGGCTGCTGACCTTCCGCGGCGAGGTCGCCGACGCCGACCGGATGCTGGGCACGCTCGCCGGTTCGGCGCTGCCGACGGTCGCCCGGCGTGCTGGCAGCGACCGCCGGCCTGGTGCGCGGCAACGATGCCGACCCGGCAGAGGTACGGCGGCTCGCCCGGCTCGTCGTCGACCTGGTGCCCGAGCCGTGCGATTACCTGGGCGCCGGCGCCCACCTGCTCCGGGCCTTCGGGCTGATCGCCGTCGGCGACGTGCCGGCCGCCGTGCGCAGCCTGGGACGGCGGGCTGTGGAGGAGTGTGACGGTGCGTCGGCGGTCGCTGGTAGACATTCGACCATGACCTCGCCCAACATTGCGGCCACCAGCGACCCGACCCCGGTCCGCGAGCGCGCCGAGGCCCACCTCCGGGCGCTGGTGGCCCGCGACGATGCCGTGCTCCGCGACGACCAGTGGACGGCCATCGAGGCGCTCGCGGTCGCACGACGTCGCGCGCTCGTCGTACAGCGCACCGGGTGGGGCAAGTCGGCGGTCTACTTCGTCGCCACCCTGCTGCTGCGCGAGCAGGGCGCCGGGCCGACCGTGATCGTCTCGCCGCTGCTGGCGCTGATGCGCAACCAGATCGAGGCCGCCGAGCGTGCGGGCATCCGAGCCGTGACCATCAACTCCACCAACCTCGAGCAGTGGGAGAGCACCCACCGGGCGATCAACGCCGGTGAGGTCGATGTGCTGCTGGTGAGCCCCGAGCGACTCAACAACCCGTCGTTCCGCGACGAGGTGCTGCCCCGACTGGCTGCCACGTGCGGCCTGCTCGTCGTCGACGAGGCGCACTGCATCAGTGACTGGGGCCACGACTTCCGCCCCGACTACCGCCGGATCCGCACCCTGCTGGGCGAGCTTCCCGACGGCATCCCGGTGCTGGCGACCACTGCAACGGCCAACGCGCGGGTCACCTCCGACGTGTCCGAGCAGATGGGCGCCGACACGCTCGTGCTGCGGGGATCGCTCGATCGCGAGTCGCTCCGGCTGGGCGTCGTACGACTCAAGACTGCGCAGCAGCGGTTGGCCTGGCTGGCCGACCACCTGGCAGAACAGCCCGGCTCCGGCATCATCTACTGCCTCACGGTCGCGCAGACCCGGGAGGTCGCCGACTACCTCCGCTCCCGCGGGCACGACGTCGCGGCCTACTCGGGCCAGACGGAGACCACCGAACGGCAGGCGCCCGAGCGCTCACTCGCGGCCGGTCTGGTCAAGGCGCTGATCGCTACGAGCGCGCTCGGCATGGGCTTCGACGCGACCCTGGGCTTCGTGGTCAACCTGGGCGCCCCGGCCTCGCCCGTGTCCTACTACCAGCAGGTCGGCCGCGCCGGTCGTGGCACCGACGAGGCCACCGTGGTGCTGCTCCCGGCGCTCGAGGACCGTGACATCTGGGCCTACTTCGGCTCCCTCGCCTTCCCCTCCGAGCCGCTCGTGCGTCAGACCCTCGCGGTGCTGGCCGATGCGGGCCGCGCCATGGGCACGGCCGCGATCGAGACCCAGGTCGAGCTGAGCCGCACCCGCCTC
>JACMOY010000251.1 GCA_014377795.1 Actinomycetota bacterium
GAGTGTCCTTCCGTACGGGGGCGGGGTGCTCGGCACGACGGTGCCACAGCGCGGTCGCCGGGGCCCGAGGAGGCCGCCGTCGGTGGACGCCGCGCTGCGCTGCCTGCTCGGGGACGAGGCGCAGGACGGCTGGTCGGTTCAGCGGCCGACGTAGGCCGCGAGGTGCTCGCCGGTGAGGGTGGCGCGGCCGGCCACCAGGTCGGCGGGGGTGCCCTCGAAGACGACGCGGCCACCGTCGTGGCCGGCGCCGGGGCCGAGGTCGATGATCCAGTCGGCGTGCGCCATGACCGCCTGGTGGTGCTCGACGACGACGACGGACTTGCCGGCGTCGACCAGCCGGTCGAGCAGGCCGAGCAGCAGCTCGACGTCGGCGAGGTGCAGGCCCGCGCTCGGCTCGTCCAGGACGTAGGTGCTGCCCTTCTCGCCCAGGTGGGTGGCCAGCTTGAGCCGCTGACGCTCGCCCCCGGACAGCGTCGTCAGCGGCTGGCCGAGGCTGAGGTAGCCGAGCCCGACGTCGGCGAGCCGCAGCAGGACGGCGTGTGCGGCCGGCGTGCGCGCCTCACCGGCGCCGAAGACCGCCCCGCCCGCGGTCACCGCCACCGCCAGCACCTCGCTGATGTTGCGGCCACCGAGGTGGTGCTCCAGCACCGAGGCCTGGAACCGCCGGCCCTCGCACTCCTCGCAGGGGGTGGCGACACCGGCCATCATCGCCAGGTCGGTGTAGAGGACGCCGGCGCCGTGGCAGGTGGGGCAGGCGCCTTCGGAGTTGGTGCTGAACAGCGCCGGTTTGACGCCGTTGGCCTTGGCGAAGGCCCTGCGGACCGGGTCGAGCAACCCGGTGTACGTCGCCGGGCTGCTGCGCCGCGAACCACGGATCGCGCCCTGGTCGATCGACACGACCCCCGCGCGCCCCGCCAGCGAGTCGCGGACGAGCGAGCTCTTGCCCGACCCGGCCACCCCGGTCACGACCACGAGGACCCCGAGCGGGATGTCGACGTCCAGGTCCTGCAGGTTGTGCAGGCCCGCGCCGCGGACCTCCAGCACGCCGGACGGCGGCCGTACCGACGTCTTCACCCTGGCCCGGTCGTCCAGGTGCCGCCCGGTCACCGTGCCGCTGGTCCGCAGCCCGTCGACCGTGCCCTCGAAGCAGATGCGGCCGCCCGCCGTACCGGCCCCCGGGCCGAGGTCGACGACGTGGTCGGCGATCGCGATCGTCTCCGGCTCGTGCTCCACGACGAGCACCGTGTTGCCCTTGTCGCGCAGCCGCAGCAGCAGGGCGTTCATCCGCTGGACGTCGTGGGGGTGCAGGCCGATCGTCGGCTCGTCGAACACGTAGGTGACGTCGGTCAGCGACGAGCCCAGGTGGCGGATCATCCTCGTGCGCTGGGCTTCTCCGCCCGACAGCGTCCCGGTCGGTCGGTCGAGCGAGAGGTAGCCCAGCCCGATCTCCACGAACGAGTCGAGGGTCTGCAGCAGCACGGCGAGCAACGGCGCGACGGTGGGCTCGTCCAGGCCACGGACCCAGGCGGCCAGGTCGCTGATCTGCATCGCGCACACCTCGGCGATGCTGGTCCCGGCGATCAGTGAGGACCGGGCCGCCTCGGTGAGCCGGGTGCCCGCGCAGTCGGGGCAGGTCGTGAACGTCACCGCTCGCTCGACGAAGGCGCGCAGGTGCGGCTGCAGCGCGTCGACGTCCTTGGACAGCAACGACTTCTGCACCGTCGGGACCAGACCGGTGTAGGTCAGGTTGATCCCGTCCACCTTGATCTTCGTCGCTGGCCGGTGGAGCAGGTCGGCGAGCTCCTTCTCGGTGAAGTCGCGGATCGGCGTGTCCGGGTCGAAGTAGCCGCAGCCGCGGAAGATGCGGCCGTACCAGCCCTCCATGCTGTAGCCGGGGATCGTGATGGCGCCCTCGTTCAGCGACCTGGTCTCGTCGTACAGCGCCGTGAGGTCGATGTCGTTGACGGCGCCTCGGCCCTCGCAGCGCGGGCACATGCCGCTGGTGATGCTGAAGCTCCGTCGCTCCTGCACGGTGGCGCCGCCGCGC
>JACMOY010000252.1 GCA_014377795.1 Actinomycetota bacterium
CCGGGCAGCCAGGTGGCCAGCGCGGCCAACCGCTGCTCGACCCCGGTCGCGGTCCGCTTGCTCGCCAGCGCGTCACCCGGGCCGCGCGCGGTCATGGCCATGAACGACAGCTCGGGGTGAACCTCGACGACGTGCTCGCGGGACCACGACGAGGTCGCGAGCACGTCGTCCAGGGCCAGCACGGGCCCGCGGATGCAGTAGGCCTGGGCCGAGAGTCCCTTGCCGTACATCGCGACGCGGCACCGCGCCCGGGCGCCGGCGTACGTCGGCTCGGCCAGCACCTCGCGCGGCGCGGTCAGGAACACCCGGGCCTGCGCCCGGCCCAGGCGCCGCTTCGCCTGCAGGTCCGCAGGCCGCCAGGCCCTGTCGGGCAGACCGATCGGCGCGTCGACACCGACGGCCCGCGCCCCGGCATCGCGGCAGCGGGTCAGCAGTGCGGTGGCGCCCGCGGCGTCCTGGCCCGGCAGCTCGGCCACGTCCAGCACGAGGCCGGCGCCGACGTCCACGACCACCAGCGCCCAGCCACCGCGCCGGCCGTCGACCCCCGCCACGATGCCCACGACGCGAGGGTGTCAGACGGGTGTCAGACTGTTTGGATGCGCGTGCACATCGGCGGCGACCACGCCGCCTTCGACCTCAAGGTCCACCTGGTGCGGCACCTGCTCGAGCAGGGTCACGACGTCGTCGACCACGGGCCCGAGTGGTTGGACGCGGACGACGACTACCCCGTCGCGGTGCTGCGGGCGGCGACCGGCGTGCGGGCGGACGAGGGCAGCCTGGGTGTCGTCCTCGGTGGGTCGGGCAACGGTGAGCAGATCGCCGCGAACAAGGTGCTCGGGATCCGCGCCGCCCTGGCGTGGAGCGTCGAGACCGCCCGGCTGTCCCGCGAGCACAACGACGCCCAGGTGGTGTCGGTCGGTGCCCGGATGCACACCCTGGACGAGGCCGCCGCGATCGTCGACGCGTTCCTCGCGGCCCGGTTCACCGGCGAGGACCGGCACCGCCGGCGGCTCGCGATGGTCGAGCGCTACGAGGACCACGGCGAGCTGCCGCCGGTCATCGCGAGCGAGGGCTGAGCCCTGCCCGAGGGTCACAGCGTCCGTCGCCACGCCCGCGACCTGCTCGCCGAGTTCAACGGGCAGCGACTGGACGTCACCAGCCCGCAGGGGCGCTTCGCCGAGGGCGCGGCGCTGCTGGACGGCCAGGTGCTGCGCCGGTCCGACGCGCACGGCAAGCACCTGTTCCTCGGCTTCGCCGCCGACGAGAAGGTCACCCACTGGCTGCACGTGCACCTGGGGCTGTACGGCGCGTGGAGCGTGGCGCGGCACGGTGAGCACGACGAGCCGCCCGAGGCCCGCGGAGCGATCCGGGTGCGGCTGACCGGCCACACGGCCACCGCCGACCTGCGCGGGCCGACGGCGTGCGAGGTGCTCAACCCGGCGCAGAAGAGGCTCGTGCACGACCGGTTGGGGTCCGACCCGTTGCGGCCGCGCAGCGACCCGGCGGTCGCGTTCGAGAGGATCAGCCGCTCCCGGGCGCCGATCGGCGGGCTGCTCATGCAGCAGGAGGTCGTCGCCGGTGTCGGCAACGTCTACCGCGCCGAGGTGCTGTTCCGGGCCGGCCTGGACCCCTACCGCCCGGGCCGCGAGGTGAGCGCCGAGCAGTGGGAGGGGATGTGGCAGGACCTGGTCACCCTGATGCGGGCCGGCGTCCGGGCGGGTCGGATCGTGACGACCCGCCCGCAGGACCGTGAGCGCCCGAGCGGCCGGCCGCGGCGTGAGGACAGCCACTACGTCTACAAGCGAACCGGCCGCCCGTGCCGGCTGTGCGGCACCGCGGTGGTTGCCGAGCCGTTCGTCGCGCGCACCCTCTACCGTTGCCCCAGCTGCCAGGCCCCCTGACCCAACGGGCTAGAAACCCATGGGAGACACCGGTTGCAGCGCGCTGCGCAGGGCGACGGACAGGTGAGCCACCGCCCCGGCTCGCTCCTCGCGGACCAGGCCGGCGGCGGCCAGGGCGACCAACGAGGTGCCACCGAGGTACGCCGACGCCAGCTCGCGCACGTCGAGCAGCACCTGCGCGGGGTCGGACGTCGGGACGCAGGCCGCGCCGTCGGGCCCGGCGGTGAGGTGCCACCGACGGGCGTTCCACGGGCACAGGGCGTCCGTCAGGCCGATCACGACGTCGACGTCGTGCGCGTACCCGCGGGCGGCCAGGGCCCGGTCGACGTCGACCAGCCGCAGCCACAGGTCGTCCGACAGCACCGGCGCGGTGCTGCGCACGTCGACCAGCAGGCTCAGCAGTGGGTCGTCGGCGGCGAGCGAGGGGGTCGTCATGGTGGTCATCAGGTCGAGGTCGACCAGCACCCCCCACAGGGCGCGGCCGGTCGGCGGGTCGAGCGCGACGATCTCGTGGACGCTCGCCGTCCCGACGAAGCGGGTGCGGTCCCACTGGCCGGTGCGCCGAAGCACGGCGTACCCGGTGGGTTCGCCGTCCCGCTCGGCCAGCAGCAGGCGCAGCGGTTCACGTCCGGCCCGCTGGGCCGGGTTGTCGACGAGCCACCTCGCGCGAAGCTGCGGGCTGCGGGCGAGCAGACCGGGACGGTGCACTCGGGCCTTCTCGTGCAGCGCCTCGATGAGATCGCCGTCGCGGTGGGGGTCGACGGTGAGCCAGCGCACGGTGACCGCCTCGGCGCCGGGCACCTCGCGCAGGGCGGCGCCGTGAGGCACGGTCAGCTGCAGCCCCGCGGTGGCCAGGCCGTAGCTGAAGCGCCCGTAGATGGCCGGCTCGCTGGCGCGCAACCCCGAGACCGGCTCGGCACCGGACTCGTGCAGGCCGTGCAGGTGGTGGCGCACCATGGCGCTCGCGACCCCCTGCCGGTGGTGCCCCGGGTGCACCCCCACCCAGCTCAGGCCCGCCATCGGCGTCACCCTGGCTCCCGGTCCGTGCGGCACGGACAGTCCGAGGGAGTAGACGGCGTAGATGCCGGTGAGCCCGGTGTCGCCGTCCACGCTCGCGCCGAACACCCGGTCCCACTCCAGCGCGCCGCCGCTGACCTGGGCGTCGGGGCCGGGCTCGTCCGGGGCGTTGGAGAAGGCGAGCTGGTCGAGGGCGAGCACCTCCTCGCGTCGGTCCGCCCCCAGGCCGGCGACCGTGACCTTCGGGCGGGTGGGCGGGGGCGGGGCGGGCATGCGCCCCACTGTGGCCGCGACCAGTCACTGCCGGCAACGGGGTTGCGGCCGAGAGTGACGTGGGGGTCGTGCCGGGAGCACGCGCGCACTAGGCTGAGTAGCCGTGAGAGCCATCCGGGTCGGTCGGGTCACGGCCCGCCGCCGCCGATCGATGGCGAGCGTCGCGTGGCGTCAGGTGCGCCGCCGCGTGCTGCCGAGCGTCTGGTTCCAGCTGGTCGCGCTGTGTGTGCTGGCGGCCGCGATCAGCGTCGCGAGCGTCGAGTACTACGCCTGGGTGCCGTCCGCGGACTTCGTCCTCGTGCTGATCATCGGGGGCTACCTGCTGCGTCCGCGTCAGCTGGCCGCCCTGTACGTCGTGGTGAGCGCGGCGCTGCTGTGGTCGCAGGTGCAGCGGCTGCCGGCCGGGGTGAACAAGGGCGTCCTGGTGGTGCTGGTCGTCGTCGCGGCGCTGATGTGGGTGGTGGCGCGCGACCGCGCCCGGCTGGGCCTGCAGGGGCTGGCCGGCGAGAACATGCTGATCGACCTGCGCGACCGGCTGCGGGCCCAGGGCGTCGTGCCGAGTCTGCCCGGCGGGTGGCGAGCCGAGACGGTGCTGCGCTCGGCGTACGGTGACTCGTTCTCGGGCGACTTCCTGGTCACCTCCCGGACGACCGACGGTCGCCACCTCGAGGCGGCGCTGGTCGACGTGTCGGGCAAGGGGGTGGCCGCCGGCACCCGGTCGCTGCTGCTGTCAGGTGCCTTCGGCGGCCTGCTCGGTGCGATGCCGGCGGCGGGGTTCTTGGATGTGGCCAACCAGTACCTGCTGCGCCAGCGCTGGCACGAGGGCTTCGCCACGGCCGTGCACCTCGAGCTCGACCTGGTGACCGGCCGCTACCGCATCGGCAGCGCCGGCCACCCACCGGCCGCGCACTTCAAGGCGGGCTCGGGCCGCTGGCAGCTGGTCGACACCAGCCCCGGGCCGTTGCTGGGGGTGCTCGACGACGCGACCTTCCCGGGGGCGTCCGGCACCGTGGGCCGCGGCGACGCGCTGCTGCTGTACACCGACGGCGTCGTCGAGATCCCCGGCCGCGACCTCGGCCTCGGCATCGACCGGATGCTCGGACAGGCCGAGCGGCTGGTGCGCGACGGGTTCGCCGGCGGTGCCCAGCGCACCGTCGAGAGTGCGCTCGCCGGTGAGACCGACGACCGTGCCCTGGTGCTGATCTGGCGCGAGTGAGCGCCCAGCTCAGGCGTCGACGACGACACGACGACGGGTGATGTCGGCGCAGTCCAGGCACACCTCGTCGGGGATGACGCCGAGGCGCATCAGCACCGCGAAGACGCGGCAGCCCACGCAGAGACCCCATCCGGCCTCGAGGGCGGGGAAGATGACCATGACGACGCCGATGGCCCAGGTCGCCGTCGTCCAGCCCGCCGCGTAGGTGAAGACCGTCGCCAGGGTGGTGAGGACCAGACCGACCGCCGCGGCGAAGCGCTTGGGCGCGCCGGCGCTCTCGCGGGGGGCGGCCGACAGCTGCGGCCGGATCACGCGCAGCGCCAGGTGGGCGAGCGGGCTGAACCGCGGCCCGTACGCGACCCGCGCGGCGAAGCCGACGGCGAGCACGGCATAGAGCCACGCCTGTCCGGTCAGCAGGGCCAGCACGGCGATGGTCAGGACCTCGGCGGCGACGATGCGGATCGACACCTCGTCGACGACACGGGGGAAGTGGAAGCGCATGAGCGGGGCAACGCCTGACACCCGCCGGATCATCCCGGGCGAGAAGCGGGCGGACGCCGTCAGGTCCGGCCGGCTCGGAGTGTGGCATCAGCACGAGGCCCCCAACCCGTTGTCGACCGGGGATTTGCTGGCCGGTGACGGCTGCATGACGACGCTGTCATCTGTCGTATCCGTTCTCGTGACAGCCGTGAACGTCTACCTCGTCGGTCCGTCAGACCAAAGGGGTCGTCATGTCTGTTCGTCGTTCTTGCCGGTGACCATGCTGAGCGTGCTGGGTCTGGTCGCGTTGCAGCTGAGCCTGCCGGTCCTGATCGGGGCCCTGAACGCGGTAGGCCCCTCGCGGCTGCCCGGCGCCCTCGGTGGCGGCCGGCACGGGGCCCGGCGCTCGTGCTCGGGGCCGCCGCGGCGGTGCTCGTCCTGGATGGGGCGGCCGCCCTCGTCGAGGCGATGAGCATCAGCCCCAACGCGGCCGTGGCCCACCCTCGTCGCGGTCGACGTCTTCGACTCGCGGCGCCCGGCACCGGCGCCGGTGACCGGGGGTAGTCGTCGCGACAATGTCGTGCCGGCAACTGCCCGGTTGGAAACCTTGTCGGCACACCGGTCACTGGTGTTCTATGGCGGAGTCAGCAGGGCAGGTGCTCGGAGCGGCTCGGACATATCCCCGATCCCGCGGATCCGGTGGCCCATCAGGCCGATACCGCCGTCGGTGTGGTCCCGTCCCTGGGAGGTCAGCGTGTCTGTCCCAGTCTCCGAACAAGCCCTCGCCGCAGCGTCGACGGCGCGGCGGCTTTCTGGCTGGCCGGCGGCCTTTCGCTCAACACGATGTACGGCCGCGACGTCCTGCGACTGGGTGCAGCGCGCCTGAGTCACCGCACACCGAGCTCACCGAACAGAGAGGTTCGAGATGAAGAACGGCACGTTCGTGATGGACGCCCACACCGGGTTCTGGGACGCCAGCCCGGAGAACTGCAAGAACAAGTACGGCGAGGCGTTCGTCGAGACCTTCTACGCCTTCCAGACCGGCTTCAACCCCACCGGTCAGCCGCAGTGGACCATGGACTACGAGTCCGTGTTCCGCAAGGTCGACCCGGACTGGTACCTCGAGACGATGTTCGTGCAGGGCGACGCCGACATGTCGATCCTGTCGACCCAGGTGCTGATGGACTTCTACCACACGGGTTTCACCAACCCCGAGCGCAACGCCGAGCTGATCAAGCGCGCCCCTGACCGGTTGATCGGGTTGGGTGGCATCGACCCCCGGGCACCTGATGCGCTCGAGCAGGTCGACCGACAGGTCGAGCTCGGCATGAAGGGTTTCAAGTGGTACACGGCCGAGTGGCGTGGTGAGTCGCGCGGCTGGAAGGCCAACGACCCCATGGTGTTCCCGCTGTACGAGCGCTGCATCGAGCTCGGCATCAAGAACATGCACTTCCACAAGGGCCCTGCCGTCGAACCGCTCGCGCTGGAGAAGTTCGACGTCCGTGATATCGACGAGCCGTCCACGCTCTACCCCGAGCTGAACTTCATCGTCGACCACTGCGGGCTGCCACGGCTGGACGACTTCTGCTGGCTGTCCGCCCGCAGCCCCAACGTCTACGCCTCGCTCGCCGTGGCGCTGGCGTTCGTGCACAACCGTCCGCGGTTCTTCGCGAACATCATGGCGAACCTGCTGTTCTGGCTCGGCCCAGACCGGATCATCTACGGTACCGACTTTCCGATCTGGTACCCGCAGTGGCAGCTCGACGACCTGATGGCGTTCCAGCTGCCGGCCGACATCGAGGACGAGTTCGGTGTCTCGCTGACCGATGAGACCAAGGAGAAGATCATCGGTGGCAACATCGCGCGGCTGTACGACATCGACACCGCCGCGAAGCTGCAGCAGCTCAAGGGTGACGAGTTCGAGGTTCGCCGCGAACAGCGCATCGCCTCGGTGCCGTCCCACACGGCGGGCGAGGACGCGCAGATCGAGGTCGGGATCGCGGGGGGCGTGCCGCGGTGAGCTCGATCTCGACGCAGATCGACGTCGCAGCGGTGCGCGAGGCGGCTGGCAGCGTCCCGGATCCCGAGATCCGGCGCACGCTGGGCGAGCTCGACCTGCTCGACGAGGTCGAGGTGGTGGCGGACGGCGACGTCGTCGTCCGCTACCACCTCACATCGCCGCTGTGCCCTTCGCCGTTCGCCATCCAGATCGGCCGGGAGGTGCGCCGTCGGGTCGAGCTGGTGCCCGGCGTGCGCGCCTGCCGGGTCGACATCCACGACCACTTCATTGCGGCCGACATCTCCCAGCAGGTCAACGAGGGTGACGTCACCGAGCCGCCGTCGTGGCTGTGAGCGTCGACCAGCCGGTCCTCGACCCCCTTGACCGTGATGCGGTCGATGGGGTCGAGGCGGCGCACCTCGCGCTGCGCGGGCGTCGCGAGCTGCAGCTGCTCGAGGACCCGTCGGTGCTGGCGATGGCGCAGCTGCTCGTCGAGCGCTGGCGCGACGCCGCACCCTGGGTGCGGGCCGCCGTCGCCACGGTGGACCGGTTCGCTCGTGAGGTGGCACTCGGCGACCTCCCGGGGCTGCTGGCCGCCGGGCGCGCCGACCCCGCCGAGGCCGACCGGTCGCTGCAGCGCCTCGCCCGGCGTCACGACGGGCTGTCGGCGGGTCAGATGGCCTCGTTGGCGTTCGGGCCCAAGCTGTGGTGGACGGTGGCGGGGGTCCCCGTCACCTGGCTGCCCCTGTCGCAGGGCGACGGCCACCGCCCCCTGCCCAGCGTGCAGTCCGGCGTGCGCCTGCTGCTGCTCTCGGTCATCGGTTCGGGCGCGACGCAGGACGAGCTGCGAGCGGTGCGGGTCGGCGACGCGGGCTCGCTGAACGCGGCCGGACGGATCGTCCCCGATGTGCAGGCCGAGCCGCTCGCGGTGGCCTACCGCGACGTGGACGGCGAGCACCTCACCTTCCTGTCCTACGAGGCGCGCCAGGCTCTGCTCGACCTGCGCGCGTCGCTGGGCCCGTCCGGCCCCGACGACCTGCTGCTGCCCGCCAAGGACGCAGCCGAGGCGTCGACGGCGGC
This sequence comes from Actinomycetota bacterium, assembly GCA_014377795.1. Taxonomy (GTDB): domain Bacteria; phylum Actinomycetota; class Actinomycetes; order Actinomycetales; family Angustibacteraceae; genus JACMOY01. The sequence continues at coordinate 7,967 of JACMOY010000252.1, forward strand.
GCTGGCGGCCGGGTCGGCCCTCGTCGGTGCCGGCAACGACGTCAACGTGACGCTGTGCCGGGCCACCGGTGACTTCTTCCGCGCCTGGGGCATGCCCGGGGCCCGTTTCGACATCCGCACCGCACCAGCCGAGGAGCACCCGTGAAGGCGGCCCAGCTGCACGAGTTCCACCGTCCCCTGCAGATCGAGGACGTCCCCGACCCCCAGGTCAGCGCGCCGTTCGACGTGATCGTGCGCGTCGGGGCGGCCGGGCTGTGCCGCACCGACCTGCACATCTGGGAGGGGCAGTTCGACGACGCGCAGAAGGAGTCCGGGCTCGCCCTGCCCTACTCACCGGGGCACGAGAACGCCGGCTGGGTCGAGGCGGTCGGTGAGGCCGTCACCAACGTGCGCGTCGGCGACAAGGTGATCCTGCACCCGCTGATCACCTGCGGCCTGTGCCGCGCCTGCCGTGACGGTGACGACGTGCACTGCGACAAGAACGTCTTCCCGGGGCTGTTCGCCCCCGGTGGCTTCGCCGAGATGATCAAGACCGGCGCCAGGTCGGTGATCAAGCTGGACGACTCGCTCGAGCCGACGGACGTCGCCCCGCTGGCCGACGCCGGCCTGACGGCCTATCACGCCATCAAGAAGGCCTTGCCGCTGCTGCACCCCGGCAGCACGTGCGTCGTCATCGGCGCCGGCGGCCTGGGCCACATCGGCATCCAGTGCCTGCGCGCGATGAGCGCGACGACCATCGTGGTCCTGGACTCCAACGCCGACGCGCTCGCCCTGGCGCAGGGCTGGGGCGCCGACCACACCGTGCTGGTCGACGGCAACCAGGTCGAGCAGGTCAAGGTGCTGACCGGCGGCCAGGGCGTCCACGTGGTCCTGGACTTCGTCGGTGAGGGCGGTGCCCAGGAGTGGGGGGTCGACCTGCTGCGCAACAAGGGGTTCTTCTTCGTCATCGGCTACGGCGGCGTCCTCGCCGTGCCCACCATGCGGATGATCCTCACCGAGATCAGCTTCATCGGGAACCTGGTCGGCAGCTACAACGACCTGGTCGAGCTGATGGCTCTGGCCGCGGCCGGCCGGGTGGTGCTGCACAGCACCACCTACCCGTTGGCCGACGTCAACACGGCGATGGACGACCTGATCGCCGGCCGACTGCACGGCCGCGGGATCCTCGTCCCCTGACTGCGACCGGAGCGCCCTCGGAGCTGGTGGCGGAGCGGGTGACCGGGATCGAACCGGCATGGTGACTGGACCCTGGCGGGTGCGCGCGGCCGGCCACAGCCAGCAGCG
>JACMOY010000253.1 GCA_014377795.1 Actinomycetota bacterium
GCCGGTGCGACCCCCACCACATCACCCACTGGGCCGACGGCGGCCCGACCAGCCTCACGAACCTGGTCCTGCTCTGCAGGTTCCACCACCAACGCGTCCTGCACGACGACCAGCACGAAGACCGATGGTCGGTCCGGATCGACGACGACACCGGCCGGCCCGTGTTCGACCCACCCATCTGGACCGGCCGACGCGGCACACCACTGCCACCCCTATGGCGACCACCACCTGACAGCTGAGCGGGCCACCGGTTGTCAGGACCGCGTGAGGCCGTGGGTCACCCGCAGCACCTGCCAGATGGTTGCCTGCTGCTCATGAACCAACCCCGGGTCAGGCGACCTGCGTGCTCGCTGAGACCTCGTGCGCGTGGATGGTCGGTGCGCCGGCGACCATGCCGGGCAGGCGCCCGAGCGCGTCGGTGGTGTGCGACTGGCCCATGTGGGCGTCCAGGTCGGCCCGGCTGTCCCAGGTCTCGACCGAGCAGAACAGCGTGGGGTCCTCGACGTCGCGGTAGAACTCGTACGACCGGCACCCCTGGTCGCCTCGTGAAGCGGCGGCCAGCGGAGCGAGCAGCCCGGCCAGCTCGTCGGCCTTCTCGGGCAGGGCCTTGACTCGGGCGATGACGACCAGCACGTGCGCCTCCGGAGCTTGGGGCGGCACCGTCGCCGCCGCCGCGAAGCATGTCACGCCAGCGCGCGCTGCAGGTCCTCGATCAGGTCGTCCGGGTCCTCCAGCCCCACCGACAGGCGCACGATGCCGTCGGTGATGCCGACGGCGAGCCGACCCTGCTCACCGAGCCGGCGGTGCGTCGTCGTGGCCGGGTGGGTGACCAGCGACTTGGAGTCGCCCAGGTTGTTCGAGATGTCGATGCAGCGCAACGTGTCCAGCACCTCGAACGCGCGCTGCTTGCCGCCGTCCACCTCGAACGTCACGACGGTGCCCCCGCCGCTCATCTGACGCCGAGCCAGGTCGTGCTGGGGGTGCGAGGGCAGGAACGGGTAGCGCACCTGCGCCACCCGGGGGTGGTCCTCGAGGACCGACGCGATCCGCAGCGCCGAAGCGCCCATCCGCTGCACCCGCAGCGACATCGTCTCCAGGCCCTTGGTCAGCACCCAGGCGTTGAACGGGCTGAGCGAGGGGCCGGTGTGCCGCATGAGCGTCTGCACCGGGCCCTCGATGTAGTCCTTCGGCCCGAGCACCGCACCCCCGAGGGTGCGGCCCTGTCCGTCGATGTGCTTGGTCGCGCTGTAGACGACGACGTCGGCACCGAGCTGCAGGGGGCGCTGCAGCAGCGGCGTGGCGAGGACGTTGTCGACGACCACCTGCGCTCCCGCGGCGTGCGCGAGCTCGCACACTGCCGCGACGTCGACCAGCTCCTGCATCGGGTTGGACGGCGACTCGAAGAACACCGCAGCCGCCGGTGTGGCGAGCGCGGCCCGCCACTGGTCCAGGTCCGACCCGTCGACGAACTCGGTCGTCACCCCGAACCTCGGCAGGATCTCGTCCAGGATCACGAAGCACGACCCGAACAGGCTGCGGGCGGCAACCACCCGGTCGCCCGCTGACACCAGCGCCGCGAGGGCCACCCAGACCGCGGCCATGCCGCTGGACGTCGCGAAGCACGCCGGGGCGCCCTCGATCAGCCGCAGCCGCTCCTGGAACCCGGCGACGGTGGGGTTGCCGTACCGCGAGTAGACGAATCGGTCGACGTCCCCGGCGAAAGCAGCTTCGGCGTCCGCCGCGGTGCGGTAGACGAAGCCGGACGTGAGGAACAGGGCCTCGGCCGTCTCGTCGAACCCGGTGCGGGTCAGGCCCCCGCGAACGGCGAGGGTGTCCGGCCGCCAGTCCTCGCTCACAGGCGGGGGGTGTCGCGAGGGAGCACCACGGCCTGGGCGCAGACCACGGTCCCCGCGTCGACGTCGACGGCCAGAGCGGGGGCGCCGTACAGCTCGTAGCCGTCCAGCAGCGCCGCACTGACTTTCTCGCAGAACGACCGGTCGTCCGGCCCGGTCAGCAGGCGGTACGGCAGGCGGTCGGGAAGGTCGCTCATGCGTCCCAGACTAGGTCGAGGGCGGCGCGGGCAGGTGCCCCGTCTCGTTGTACGAGCCGACCGACGCGCCGCCGTCCGCCCACCAACGGGTCGTGCTCAGCGAGGCGGGGCTGGAGTCCAGGCGCCACAACGACTCCGGGGCCGCACCAAGCGCGAGCCGCACCAGCTGCTTGATCGGCGTCGAGTGCGTCACCACCAGGACCCGGGCGCGTGGGTGGCGGGCCAGCAGGCGGTCGCGGGCCACGAGCACCCGCCGCTCGACCTCGTCGAACGACTCACCACCGGGGGGTACCGCGGCGGTCGAGCCCTGCCACGCGCTCAGCTCGCCGGGCCAGCGCTGCGCCACCTCGGCCACCGTCAGGCCGTCCCACTCGCCGAAGGCGCACTCGACCCACCCGTCGTCGACGCGAACGCCGATCCCTAGCCGGTCGGCGACGTGCTGCGCCGTCTCGCGGGTGCGCAGCAGCGGTGAGGCGATCACGACGTCGACCCCGCCGGCGTCGGCCACCGCGGCGGCAGCGGCGGCAGCCTGCGCGTGGCCGTGGTCGGTGAGGGGCAGGTCGGCGCCACCGCGGCCGCTGAACCGGCGCTGCGGTGTGTACTCGGTTACCCCGTGGCGCAGCAGCAGAACGGTCGTGGCCGCGCCCAGGTCGGCGGGTGGGCGTGCCGCCGCGGGCGTGGCTGGCTCCGCCGACGCGGGACCGGCCCCGACTGCCGACCCCCGCCACGGCCGGCCGGCCGCGGCGTCGTCCAGGGCCTCGTTGGCCAGCCGGTCGGCGTCCTTGTTGCGCTCGCGGGGAATCCACGTGTAGCGCACCTGGGCCGGGTCGACGACCTCACGTGCCTCGGCCGCCAGCCGCTTCATGTCCTCATGCTTGATCTGCCAGCGTCCCGACATCTGCTCGACGACGAGCTTGGAGTCCATCCGGACCTCGATGGCGGCGTCCGGGTCGATGTCGACGGCCAGCTGCAGGGCTGCCACCAAGCCGCCGTACTCGGCGACGTTGTTGCTGGCGACGCCGATGTACTCGGCCCGGGTCGCGAGGAGCTGGCCCGTGTCGGGGTCGCGCACGAGCGAGCCGTAGGCCGCCGGGCCGGGGTTGCCGCGCGACCCGCCGTCGGCCTCGACGACGAGCCGTCGGGTCACAGTCCGGACTCGCCGGTGCGCACCAGGATGCCGCCGCACTCCTCGCAGCGCAGGACCTCATCGTCCGCCGCAGCTCGGATCCGTTGCAGGTCCTGGCCGTTGAGCTCCATCCGGCACCCCTCGCACCGCCGTTGACGCAGTATCGCCGCCGCGGTGACACCGGTGGCCCGGATCTTCTCGTACAGCGCCAGCAGCGCAGCGTCCAGACCGGCGATCATGCCGACCCGCTGTCGGTCCAGCGCCAGCGCCTCGTCGTCGAGCTTGGTCAGCGCGGCGTCGCGCCGCCTGGTCGCGTCGTCGACCTGGGCCTGCAGCCCGTCGCGCTCACCGGCCAACCGGTCGGCCTCGGCGGTGAGCGCCTCGTGGCGCTCCATCACCTCGAGCTCGACGTCCTCGAGCGCGCTCTGGCGGCGGGCCAGCGTGGCCACCTCGTGCTGCAGCGACTCCAGCTCCTTGTGACCACCGTGGCCGGACTCCAGGCGGGCCTGGTCGCGGCGCGCCCGCTGGCGCACCAGCTCGACGTCCGCCTCGGCCTTGGCGAGCTCGCGGGCGACGTCACTGGCCTGGGTCTGCGCCGCGACGAGCTCGTCACGCAGCACACCGGCGCGCTGGTCGAGCGCGGTCAGCTCGGCGAGCTCGGGCAGGGTTCGCCGGCGGTGCGCGATCTGCGACAGGCGCGTGTCGAGCGCCTGGACGTCGAGCAGTCGCCACTGGTCGGTGGTCGCGGCCTTCAGGGGGTGCTCCCTCGGCTGGGGACGTGCAAGGTCCACGGATCGGTGCGCGTCGTGCTGACGCGGATCTCCACCGTAGTGGTCTGCCCCTGCCCCGACGTGGTCGCGAGCAGCGACTCCAGACGGCTGGCTCCCCCGGCCAGCCACGGCCACTCGCTGGCCCAGTGCGAGACGTCCACGAGGTACGGCGGCCCGCCTCGAGCGTGCTCACGGGCCTCGGACGCCGGGTGGTGGCGCAGGTCGGCCGTGACGAAGACGTCCGCGCCGCTGGCGCGCACCGCGTCGAACAGGTCGTCGCCGGCTCCCCCGCACACCGCCACCCGCTGGACGGTCGCCGAGGGGTCCCCCGCCGCGCGCACGCCCGGCACGGTGTTCGGCAGGACCGTCGCCACGTGCTGGGCGAACCGCTCCAGGGTCACCGGCTCGGGCAGGTCGCCGACCCGACCCAGGCCCGTGCTCGGCGCCGGGTCGTCCACCAGCTCGAGGACGTCGTACGCCGGCTGCTCGTACGGGTGGGCGGCCCGCAGGGCGCGGACGACGGCGCCGCGGTGTCGTCGTGCCAGCACCATCTCGATCCGCGTCTCGGCCACGACCGAAATCTCACCCACGGCGCCGACCGCGGGGCGCGCGCCGGGGCCGGGCACGAACGTCCCCGTCCCGGTCGACCGGAAGGCCGCGCGCGTGTAGTCGCCCACCGACCCCGCCCCGGCGGCGGCCAGGGCGTCGACGAGCCGGTCGGCGTCGGCGTCCGGGACGAGCACGACCACCTTGTCCAGCGGCGCGAACGACTGCGGCGCAAGGGGTCGCAGGTCGCGCAGGCCGATGGTGCGGGCCAGCGCGTCACTCACCCCGGGCGAGGCCGCGTCGGCGTTGGTGTGCGCGACGTACAGGGCGCAGCCGCCCCGGATCAGCCGGTGCACCAGCCGCCCCTTGGCGGTCGTCGCGCCCACCCCGTGCACCGCGCGCAGCAGCAGCGGGTGGTGGGTCACCAGCAGGTTCGCGCCCCAGTCGAGGGCCTCGTCGACGACCGCCTCGGTGGGGTCGACCGCGAACAGGACCTTCGCCACCGCGTCGTCTGCGTCGCCGCACACCAGGCCCACGGCGTCCCACGAGGCCGCGCCCGCGGCTGGGTACAGCTGGTCCAGGCCGGCCAGCACCTCGGCCAGCCGGACGCTCGGTGTGCTCACCGTCGTCACGCTACCCGCCCGCCCGCACCGACCCGGCACGGCTGCACCCACCCTGGGGCGCCGCACTCCACCCGGCCGGTGTCACGGGGGCCCCGGTCGAGACAACTGCCTCCGTATAGCTCCAGGCAGATGCCACGCCACCCTCGTTTTCGGCTTCACCCTGGCGAGTCCGGGCCTCGCGGTGGGCGACGGCTGGTATCGCGTCGTCCTGAACCTCACACCTGACATCGCGGCACCCGGCGGGTACGTCTTCGATGACACTTGGCAACCGTCGGGGTGGCCAGCACTCTCCATGAACTGATGGCGGGCCGGGGCGACTGTGTTCGTCTCCGGCCGCTGCTCACTGGTGCCCTCGGGCTGCTACGACGAGCAGGGCAGACCCTTCTTGAGCCACGCCTCGTCACGGTGACCGGCGGGACGTAGACCGAAAGAGAACCACACCGATGACGCCGGTGGGCAGCACCATGGAGAACTGCCCGTCGGTCCCCTGGACCGAGTCTGGCCAGACTCCGGCCCCAGGGAATCGTCTAGTAGCCGCGTGTGTCGTGAGTTTCCCGCTCGGGCTGTCAGGGACGGACGCGTTCTGCGCGCATCGCGACAGAATCGGACGTTGGGTGGGGCACCGGACCGTGTCAATCTCTGACTATTCCAGCGGCTTGTCGTAGGAGCGGATCCCGACCCACGTCCACGTCGACCTTGGCGCCGCTCAGCGCCAACGCATCATCTGCCACACGCGGCAGGTCCGCCGCCCCCGTACGACGCCCGCCGCTGACGCGCGCACGGCGCGCCCCCTCTCGGCGTCGTACGGTGTCGGCCATGACCACCGGCCCCTTCGCACCCGGCTCGCTCCGGCCTGGCCTGCGGGCCACCGTGCAGCACCAGGTCGCCGAGTCCGACAC
>JACMOY010000254.1 GCA_014377795.1 Actinomycetota bacterium
AACGACGTGAAGTGCACAGCACCCTCGACCAGCTCGGGATTGCGGATCTGGCCGGCCGGCACATCCGCGAGCTGTCCGGGGGCCAGCAGCAGCGGATGTTCCTCGCCCGGGCGCTGGTGCGGCGACCACAGCTGCTGCTGCTGGACGAGCCGACGTCCGGTGTCGACGTGCAGACCCGGCACGAGGTGCTGCACCTGCTCGAGGACCTCAGCCGCGACGGCATCGCCGTGCTGCTGACGACCCACGACCTGAACGGGATGGCGGCCCACCTGCCCCAGCTGGTCGCCCTGGCCGGGCACGTGGTGGCCAGCGGGCCGCCGTCCGAGGTGATCGTCCCCAGCGTCCTCGAGCAGGTGTTCGGGGCGCGCATGGAGGTGCTTCAGCACCTGGGCATCCCGGTCGTCGTCGACGGCTACGACCACGCACTGCGATCGGGGGTGGCCTCGTGAGCGGGCTGCTGGAGATGTTCTCGTACGACTTCTTCGTCAAGGGCCTGGCGGCGGCGGTGCTCGCCGGCGCGCTGTGCGGCCTGCTCTCGACGTTCATCACCCTGCGCGGTATGAGCTACATCGGTCACGGGCTCTCGCACTCGATCTTCGGCGGTTTCGCCGCGAGCGCCGTCGTGGGGATCAATGTCGTGCTGGGCGCCGGGATCTGGGGCCTCGGAACGGCTTTCGCGATCAACTGGGTGGCGCGCAAGCGCTCGATCGGCGCGGACGCCGCGATCGGCGTCGTCACGACCGCGTCGTTCGCGCTGGGTGTGGCGCTGTTGAAGAAGTTCGGTCAGCAGGGTGGGTTGTCGTTCGACCAGGCGCTGTTCGGCTCGATCCTCGGCGTCCGTGCGTCCGACCTGATCCTGCTCGTCGTCGCACTGCTCGCGACGCTGCTGCTGGTCGTCCTGCGCTACCGCCAGCTGCTGTTCCTCACCTTCGACCCGGACGTCGCAGCCGTGTCAGGGGTGAACACCAGGCGGCTGGACGCGCTGCTGATGGCAGTCCTGTCGCTGTCGATCCTGGCGTCGCTGACGGTCATCGGCGTGACCCTGGTGGCGGCGATCCTCGTCGTCCCCTCCGTGATCGCCCGGCTGCTGACCAACTCATTCTCGCGGATGCTGGTCATCGCGACCGGGGTCGGGGCGCTGAGCGGTTTCGTCGGCATGGTCGCGAGCTACCAGCTCGACGTCCCCTCGGGGACGACGATCGTGCTGACCTCCGCGTCGCTGTTCGTCATCGTCCTCGCCCTCACCGGCCCAGGTCGCCTGCGGCGTACCGCGGGCATGGACGACCACACCGACGCCACCGCGGTAGCGCCGACCGTCGCGTCGCGGGCGTGACCCGCCTGGCCGTCGGTGACGTGCCACCGGACTTCGCCCTCACCGACAGTCGCCGCGGCTCTGTGCGCCTGCGCGACCTGCGGGGCCGGTCGGTCATCGTGTTCTTCTACCCGGCAGCGATGACGCCGGGCTGCACAACCCAGGCCTGCGACTTCCGTGACCGCCTCGAACCGTTGCGACAGGCCGGTTTCGAGGTCATCGGTGTCAGCCCCGACCCGCCCGCGAAGCTGGCGCAGTTCACCGAGCAGGAAGGCCTGACCTACCCCCTGCTCAGCGACCCCGACCGCGCGGTGATGACCGCGTGGGGCGCGTTCGGCGAGAAGCAGCTGTACGGCAAGACCGTCACCGGCGTGATCCGCTCGACGGTCGTGCTCGACGCCGAAGGCATCGTGACCTGGGTGCGCTACAACGTCAAGGCCAGCGGGCACGTCGCGCTGCTGACCCGCGAGCTGGGCCTGCCCGCGGCCTGACACTGCGTAGGCTCGTGCCCAGAGCGGGAGTGGTGTAACTGGCAGCCACGCAGGATTTAGGTTCCTGTGCCTTCGGGCGTGAGGGTTCGAGTCCCTTCTCCCGCACCTGGCCGCACACCCGGCTACCGACGTCGCACCGCGCCTGCGGTCGCGCAGCAGCACCGATGGCACCACTGTAGGTGCCGACCGAACACCCCCTCAGCAAGGAGCAGCCGTGGCTGACCTGAACACCCAGAGCGAGACCACCAGCTTCGTCGACCTCGGCAAGCAGATGTGGTCCTACCTCACCGGCAAGGGCGCCGCGATCAACTACGAGTTCGTCGACATGATCGTCGAGGTGCCTCGCGAGACCGGCCCGAGCGCCCCGCGCGCGATCTGGCGGCTGAACGGCACCCTGCGCATCACCACCGCCGAGGGCGTCGCGAAGAAGTGAGCGGACTGCCGTTCGGTCGCCTCGACGTCCAGGGTGACCTCCACCTGGACGTCGACGGCGTGCCGGCGCACCTGCGCGCAACCGGGCCGCGGCTGCTGCTGACGTCAGCCCATCCCGACCGGGTGTGGGCGGCCGCGGTGGCCAGCGCCCTGCCCGCGGGCGTCGGGGCGATCGACGGGCCGCGCGCGGTCGGCCGGGCCGCGGACGCACTTGCGGCAGCCGGGCTGCAGCTGCGGGGCGACGGGCCGCACGGCACCCTCGTGACCCTCGGGGAGGGGGTCGCATCTCGCCTCGGGCAGGCGGCGACGGGATCGGCGGCGGTGGGCCCGGGCGGGCCACCCGCGCTGGCCGTCCTGGCTTGGAGCCGGTGGCGGCGACAGCT
>JACMOY010000255.1 GCA_014377795.1 Actinomycetota bacterium
AGGCGAACAGCACGACGAACATGATCGGCTGCAGCGTGGTGAACACCAGCAGGTCGGGCACCCGCTTGATCTTGATCAGGTTGCGCTTGGCGACGACCAAGCCGTCACCCATCGCGGTCGCGGCGCTCATCGGGCGGTCTCCTTCGCAGCGGTGTCCTTGCCAGCGGTGGCCTCGCGGCCGGCCTTGGGACGGGCGTCCGGCGGCTGGGCGACGGCCGCCTTGCCGGTGAGGGTGAGGAACACGTCGTCCAGGGTGGGACGGCGCAGTCCGACGTCCTGCACCTCGATGCCGTCGGCGTCCAGCCGGCGCAGCGCCTCGACCAGGGCCGTCGCACCGCCGAGCACCGGGATCGTGAGCCGGCGGGTGTGGCTGTCGACGGTGACCTCACCGGAGCCCACGGCGGCGAGCGTCTCGCGCGCCTGACCGAGCCGGGCCGCGTCGGCCACCACCAGCTCGAGCCGCTCACCGCCGATCTGCGCCTTGAGGACGTCGGCCGTGCCGTGGGCGATCACCCGCCCGTGGTCGATGACGACGATGTCGTGGGCGAGGCGCTCGGCCTCTTCCATGTACTGGGTGGTGAGCAGCAGCGAGGTGCCGCCGGCGACCAGCTCGGTGATCACGTCCCACATGTCACCCCGGCTGCGCGGGTCGAGCCCGGTCGTCGGCTCGTCCAGGAACAGCACGGCAGGGTCTGCCACCAGGGCGCCCGCCAGGTCGAGCCGGCGGCGCATCCCGCCCGAGTAGGTCTTGACCGGGCGGTCCGCTGCCTCGTCCAGCCGGAACCGGTCGAGCAGCTCACGGGCCCGCACGCGTGAGGGCCGGCGGCCGAGGTGGTAGAGCCGTCCGACCATGTCGAGGTTCTCGAAGCCGGTGAGGTACTCGTCGACCGCGGCGTACTGCCCGGACAGCCCGATCCGCCGGCGCACCTGGTCGGGGTGGGCGAGCACGTCGATGCCGGCGACCTGCGCTCGGCCGGAGTCCGGGCGCAGCAGCGTGGTCAGCACCCGCACCGCGGTCGTCTTGCCGGCGCCGTTAGGCCCCAGCACGCCCAGCACCGTGCCCTGGGGAACTCGCAGGTCGAGCCCGTCCAGCGCCTGCACCTCGCCGTACGTCTTCACCAGGGCCTCGGCCACCACTGCGTCGGTCATGGGATGAGCCTCGCAGAGGGCGCCGACAGTGGCGAAGACTCGCTCAGCCGAAGCGCAGCGGGTACCCGGCCTCGCGCAGCGCCGTGAGCACGGCCTCGGAGTGCGCGGGGCCCTTGGTCTCGAGCTGCAGGCCGATCTCGACCTCGTCGAGGTGCAGCTGGGCGCCGGTGCGGACGTGCTCGACGTCAAGCACGTTGACGTCGACCTGCGCGAGCAGCGCCAGGACGGCGACCAGCGACCCCGGCCGGTCGGGCATCCGCAGCCGAAACTGCAGGTAGCGGCCGGCGGCGGACATCCCATGCCGCAGCACCCGGAGCAGCAGCAGGGGGTCGACGTTGCCGCCGGACAGCACCGCGACGACGGGTGGCCGGAACGCCCCGGGGCGCTCGATCAACGCGGCGACCGCGGCCGCCCCGGCCGGCTCGACGACCATCTTGGCCCGCTCGAGCAGGAACAGCAGGGCCCGCGCCAGGCTGTCCTCGCTGACGGTGGTGACGTCGTCGACCAGCGCGCGCACCAGCGCGTACGGCACCTCGCCCGGGCAGCCGACGGCGATCCCGTCCGCCATGGTGCTCATCGCCGCCAGCGCCACGGGGTGACCGGCCGCGAGCGAGGCGGGGTACGCCGCGGCCTGGGCCGCCTGCACCCCCACCACCTGGACGTCGGGCCGGGTGGCCTTGACCGCCGCGGCGATGCCGGCCAGCAGTCCCCCGCCGCCGGTGCACACCAGGATCGTGCGCACCTCGGGGCACTGCTCGAGGATCTCCAGACCCACGGTGCCCTGGCCGGCCACGATGTCGGCGTGGTCGAACGGGTGGATCAGCACCGCCCCGGTGCGCTCGGCGAACGCCCGGGCGCCGACCAGCGCCTCGTCGATGCTCTCGCCCAGCAGCTCGACGCTCGCGCCGTACCCGCGGGTGGCCAGCAGCTTGGGGATCGGCGCGCCCGTGGGCATGAAGACGGTGCTGTGGATGCCGAGCATCTGCGCCGCGAGCGCCACGCCCTGCGCGTGGTTGCCCGAGCTGGCGGCGACCACCCCGCGGGCCTTCTCGGGCTCGGACAGGCGCGACATGCGGGTGTAGGCCCCACGGATCTTGAACGAGCCGGCGCGCTGCAGGTTCTCGCACTTGAGGTGGACCGGGCCACCCACCCGCTCGGACAGCGCCCGGCTGTGCTCCAGCGGTGTCGTGCGCGAGACGTCCCGCAGCACCTCGCGGGCCGCCAGGACGTCGTCGAGGGTCACGGGCAGGGCCATGGCCGGAGTCTGTCAGAGGCCACCTCACCCCCGCCCGAGGTCGAGCGTCGGCGCGCGGTACCCGGGGTCGGCGTAAGGGGTGCGGTCGATGACGTACCGCGGCAGGTGGACGTGGACGACGGGGTCCGGGCCGGCGGTGGGCAGGTGGGCTTCGACCCCGAGCGGGTCGAGGTGGCTGGACCACAGCCCCGGCTGCAGCACCTGGACCCGGCCGCGGGTCATCACCGCGAGCAGGTTGCGCCAGGCGGTGCTGCCCGGCGCGAACATGCCCGAGTGGCCGCGGACGAGGCGGCCGTCCACCTGCACGCCGGTGTCGAGCCGGACGACGCCGGGCAGCAGGCCGGGGCCCAGTCCGTGTCCGACGGCCGCGGGGGCCGGCGCCACGGCCACCGCGGCGCCGGCGACGGCGGGGGCCAGCGGGTCGAGGGCGGCGGGCAGCATCGCGCGCAGTCGCGTGGCCGAGTCCGCCGCGTCGTGTCCCTGAGCGAGGCGGACGGGGTCGTCGTACGCCGTCATGGCGAACCGCTCGGCGGACGGCGAGGCGTAGTCGGCGACGTCGCGCACGTAGGCGCCCGCACTGGCCACGTGGACGACGCGGTCGACGACCATGCCGTGCGCCTCGGCCGACCCGACGATCGAGCCGCCGTAGCTGTGGCCCAGCACCGTCAGGTCGCTCGCCGGCCCGGCGAGGGCGACCCGCAGGCCCGCGACGTCGGCGGCCAGGGCCGGGCCGGCCAGGTCGGCGGGATCGCGGGAGGGGGGCGGCGGGGTGGCGGGCGCCCTCCCACGGCCCGACGGCGCGCGCGGGGTCGCCCGCCGCGAACGGCCCCAGCCGCTGCAGCGAACCCGGGTAGCGGCCGAGGTCGCTGCCGGTGCCGGGCACGAAGACGGC
>JACMOY010000256.1 GCA_014377795.1 Actinomycetota bacterium
CCGCTGCGGATGCGTCGCTCGGCGGGGTGACCCGTCCGGGCGCCTACGATGCGGTGGTGGACCCCCTGGACGCGCTGCCACCGGCGCGGGTCGGCCGCGCCTGGTTCGGGCGACCGGCCGCCGTGGGGGTCCTCGTGCTCGCGACCGTGCTGGGGCTGCTCGCGGGCGGGGGGGTGGGGCGCGCGACCCGCGCCGCGCCGCGCGGGTCCGCTGTTGCGGTGACGGCGGGGCCGACGTCCGGCCCGGCGCTGCGCTCGACGCCGGACGCCGACGAGCAGCGCGCGATGGCCATGACCGAGCTGCTGCAGACCCGGGCGGCCGCGATCCTGGCCGGCGACGAGGCGGCGTGGCTCTCGACCGTCGACCCCGAGTCCTCGTTCCACGACCAGCAGGGCAGGGTCTTCGCGAACCTGCGCGACGTGCCCCTTGGCCACGTGTCGTTCGAGCTGGCCGGGGTGGCTCCGGCGCTGACGCCGGCCCGCCAGTCCGAGCTGGGCGACTCCGCCTGGGTGGCCCGCGTGGTCGCGGACTACCGCATCAAGGACTTCGACCGGACACCGACGCAGAGCGAGCAGTACCTCACCGCCGTCCGGCGCGGCGACCGCTGGTATCTCGCGGCTGACACCGACGGTCAGACCGCCGTGCAGCCGTGGGACCTCGGCCGCGTCCACGTCGTGCGTGGCGCTCGGGTGCTCGCCCTCGGCACCGCAGACACCGCGACGTTGCGCGGCTACGCCGCTGCCGGCGACCGGGCCGTCGCTCGGGTCAGCCGCGTGTGGGGCACCGGGTGGCCGCAGCGCGCCGTGCTCCTGGTGCCGCGCACCGAGGGCGAGATGAGCCGGCTGCTGGCTCGCACCGACGGCATCGACCAGATCGCCGCGGTGACGACCGGCGAGCTCGGCGACGACGGCAGCGCCGGCAGCGACCGCGTGGTCATCAACCCGTCGGCGTTCGCGCGTCTGGGCGACGTCGGGCAACGGGTGGTGCTCACCCACGAGATGACCCACGTGGCGGTCCGCTCCTCGACGTCGGCTCCGGTGCCGATCTGGCTGTCCGAGGGGTTCGCCGATTATGTGGGCTACCAGGGCGTCGGGCTGGCCCGGCGCACGGTCGCCGCCGACCTGCCCGCCCTGCAGCGTCAGGGCGGGGGGTTCACCCACCTGCCCACCGATGCGGACTTCGACCCCGCGACGACGACGATCGCCCCCGCGTACTCGGCGTCGTGGCTGGCCTGCTCGCTGCTGGCCGACCGGTACGGCCGGGCGAAGCTGGTGCGGCTGTACCGGACGGCGGCGACCGACGCCAGCAGCGATCCCGACACGGCCCTCGTCACGGCTTTCCAAGGTGTGCTCGGCACCACGCAGGGCGACTTCACGAAGAGCTGGTTGCGCTACCTGAAGCAGCTGTCCGCCTAGGTAGTCAGTCATCCTGCGTGACGGCTGGCACACGCAACGATGCCCCCTGTCGCTGCTGTCCAGATGGTGGGACGTTGTGCGCGGGTCAGACCGGCCCGTGCGCACCGGAGGTCACCATGATCAGATCGACCCGGCTCGCCGTCGGCCTCACCACGGCCGCAGTGGTGCTGGGCGCCGGGCTCTCGACCGCGTACGCGGCACCAGCCCCAGCCTTCGACGTCCAGGCCAACAGCCCGCAGATCGCACACCCGCTCGGTGACACCACGGGTGTGTTCCCGAACAACAAGCAGAACGAGCCCACGATCGCGGTGACCCCTGACGGCGTGCACCTGGTGGCGGGTGCCAACGACGAGCAGGAGCAGCCGGACTGCGGTCCTGGCCCCCGGCGCGGCCTGACGGCCCTACCGAGCAACTGCTCGTTCTTCGACGGGGTCGGCACCGACGGCGTGTACGTCTCGTCCGACGGTGGCCGCTCGTGGACGAACACCGGGCTGATCGACCGCCAGGCGGCGTGGCTGGCCTCGCCGTTCGTCAGCGACGGCGACCCCGTCGTCGGGTTCGGCCCCGGGCCTGACGGCCGCGGCGGCTTCACGGCCACGAGCCCGCGCGTCTACTACCAGAGCCTCGCGTCCTACAAGGCGGGCCAGAGCCCCTTCAACGGCGGCTTCGGTGGCGCC
>JACMOY010000029.1 GCA_014377795.1 Actinomycetota bacterium
CCGCGCCTGCAACCAAGAAGCCCGCGCCAGCCGCCGCGGTGGCGAAGAGGGCCGCAGTGAAGACGGCTGCGGTGAAGACGGCTGCGGTGAAGACGGCGACGGTGAAGACGGTGGCGAAGAAGGCCATACCGAAGAAGGCGACCCCGAAGAAGGCGACCCCGACGACGTCAGCCCCGACGACGTCAGCCCCGAAGAAGGCAGCGCAACGGACCACCACGGTCCGCAAGAGCGCCACGACGAACACCGCTGCCCGACGCTGACCAGCCGCACCTGAGCGACATCCGCACGACGAACCCGACCAATCACAGGAGGACTCCCCATGACCGCTCACCCCGATCCGTCCCGACGCAACGTGCTGCGAGCGGCCGGTACCGCGGGCGCGGCGGCCCTCACGGTCGCGGCGTGCGGTGGCGGCCAGGACGCGTCGACTGCGGTCGCCGCCACGGCGGGCACACCCGCGGCTGCGACGGGGACGCTGCTGGCCAAGGCCGCCGACGTACCCGTGGGCGGCGGAGTGATCCTGGTCGACCTGAAGCTCGTGGTCACCCAGCCGACGGCGGGGCAGTTCAAGGCGTTCTCGGCGATCTGCCCGCACCAGGGCTGCGCGGTCAGCGCCGTCCAGGACGGCTACATCGACTGCACCTGCCACGGCAGCCGGTTCGCCGTCGGCACCGGTGCGCCGACGCCGGACAGCCCCGCCAAGGCCCCCCTGACTCCCCAGCAGGTCACGGTGCAGGGCTCGGACGTCGTCACCGCCTGACCCAGCGGCTGACGGTCGACCGCCGGTGACGGCTGTCGGTGCCGGCTCCTAAACTGGGGGAGTGGCAGACCCGGCGTCCTACCGTCCGGCCCCGGGCGAGATCCCGGTCGGCCCCGGGGTCTACCGGTTCCGGGACGCGTCCGGCCGGGTCATCTACGTCGGCAAGGCCAAGAGCCTGCGACCGCGGCTCTCGTCCTACTTCCAGGACCTGACGGCTTTGCACCCGCGCACCCAGACGATGGTCACCACCGCTGCCAGCGTCGAGTGGACCGTGGTGGGCACCGAGGTCGAGGCGCTGCAGCTCGAGTACTCGTGGATCAAGGAGTTCGACCCGCGGTTCAACGTCAAGTACCGCGACGACAAGTCCTACCCCTACCTGGCGGTGACGATGGCCGACGCCGTCCCGCGCGTGCAGGTGATGCGCGGTGACAAGCGCAAAGGCACGCGGTACTTCGGCCCGTACAGCCACGCGTGGGCGATCCGCGAGACCGTCGACCTGCTGCTCCGCGTCTTCCCGGTGCGCACCTGCAGCAACGGGGTGTTCCGGCGGGTCGAGCAGGTCGGCCGGCCGTGCCTGCTCGGCTACATCGACAAGTGCTCGGCGCCGTGCGTGGGCCGGGTGTCCGAGCAGGAGCACAAGGCTCTGGCCGCCGAGTTCTGCGACTTCATGGCCGGTGACACCGGCCGCTTCACCAGACGGCTCGAGCGCGAGATGCGGCAGTCGTCGGCCGACCTGGACTTCGAGCGGGCGGCCCGGCTGCGCGACGACATCGGCGCCCTGCAGCGAGCCCTGGAGAAGAGCGTCGTCGTGCTGCCCGGCGCCACCGACGCCGACGTGTTCGCCCTGTCTGAGGACGAGCTCGAGGCCGCGGTGCAGGTCTTCCACGTCCGGGGCGGCCGGGTGCGCGGCCAGCGCGGCTGGGTGGTCGAGAAGGTCGAAGACGTCGGCACACCCGACCTGGTCGAGCACCTGCTGCTGCAGGTCTACGGGTCATCGCCCGAGGCCGTGCCGCGCGAGGTCCTGGTGCCGGCGCTGCCCGTCGACGCGGACGAGGTGGCCGACTGGCTCAGCGGCCTGCGCGGGTCGCGGGTCGACCTGCGGGTGCCCCAGCGCGGCGACAAGAAGGCGCTGCTCGAGACGGTCGAGCGCAACGCCAAGCACGCCCTGACCCTGCACAAGACCCGGCGCGGCGGCGACCTGACCACCCGCTCGGTGGCCCTGAACGAGATCCAGGACGTGCTCGAGCTGCCCGACGCCCCGCTGCGCATCGAGTGCTACGACGTGTCGAACCTGCAGGGCACCGAGGTCGTCGCCTCGATGGTGGTGTTCGAGGACGGCCTGCCGCGCAAGAGCGAGTACCGCAGGTTCTCGGTGCGCGGCACCGACGGGCAGGACGACACCGCGTGGATGCACGAGGTGCTCACCCGACGGTTCCGCCGCCACGTCGACGAGCAGGCGCTGCTCGCCGAGGCCGACGAGCCGATGTCCGGGCCGGTGGGGATCGACCCCGGCACCGGCCGGCCGCGGCGGTTCGCCTACGCCCCCAACCTGGTCGTCGTGGACGGCGGCCCGCCCCAGGTCGCCGCCGCCCAGCGGGCCCTGGACGAGCTCGGCGTCACCGACGTCGCCCTGGTCGGCCTGGCGAAGCGGCTCGAGGAGGTGTGGCGTCCCGGCGAGCAGCACCCGGTGGTGCTGCCGCGCTCCAGCGAGGGGCTGTACCTGCTGCAGCGGGTGCGCGACGAGGCCCACCGGTTCGCGATCACCTACCACCGCCAGCGCCGCTCCAAGGCGATGACGTCCAGCGCGCTCGACACCGTGCCCGGCCTCGGCGCGACCCGCCGTACGGCGCTGCTCAAGCACTTCGGCTCGCTGAAGAGGGTGCGCGCCGCCAGTGCCGAGCAGATCGCGCAGGTGCCGGGCATCGGCGCGTCCACCGCCGAGGCGGTCGTCCTCGCCCTGGCCGGCCAGGCCCGCCCGGAGCCCGCCGTCAACGTCACCACCGGCGAGGTGCTGGACGACTGAGGACCCGCGGCCTGCGGATAGGGTGCGAGGCACCCGCCGAGAGGACCCCGTGGTGAGCCCGGTCGATGAGAACCCCGTACCGACCCAGCCCGAGCTGGTGCTCATCACCGGCATGTCCAGCGCCGGCCGGTCGACGACGGCGAACGTGCTCGAGGACCTGGGTTGGTACGTCGTCGACAACCTCCCGCCGCAGCTGCTCGCGGCCATGACCGACCTGGCGGCCCAGGCGCCGGACGGCACCCAGCACCTGGCTGCGGTCATCGACGCGCGGACCGGGTCGTTCTTCGAGGCGCTCAGCGGCGCGATGACCGCGCTGTCCGACCGGGGGGTCGTGCCGCGGGTGGTCTACCTCGACGCGTCCGACGACGTGCTGGTGCGGCGCCAGGAGTCGGTGCGCCGCCCGCACCCGCTGCAGGGCGAGGGCCGGATCCTGGACGGCATCGCCCGCGAGCGCGAGCTGCTCGCGCTGGTGCGCGAGAGCGCCGACGTCGTCATCGACACCTCGGGCCTGAACGTCACCCAGCTGAAGTCCAAGGTGACCCAGATCTTCGAGCGGGACGAGCTGGCGACGCTGCGCGCGACGGTGATGTCGTTCGGGTTCAAGTACGGCATCCCGCTGGACGCCGACTTCGTCGTCGACATGCGCTTCCTGCCCAACCCGTTCTGGGTGCCCGAGCTGCGCCCCCGGTCGGGGCTGGACGACGGGGTGAGCGACTACGTCCTGGGCCAGGACGCCGCGACCGTCTTCCTCGACCGGTTCGTCGACAGCCTCGAGCCGGTGATCGCCGGCTACCACGCCGAGGGCAAGCGGTACATGACGATCGCCGTCGGCTGCACCGGCGGCAAGCACCGCTCGGTCGCGATGTCGCGGGCCCTGGCCGGCCGGCTCGAGCTGCTCGGCGTCCAGGTCGGCACCCTGCACCGCGATCTCGGTCGCGAGTGAATGCCCGCGAGACACCGCGTCCGATCGCCGTCCGGCCGATGCCGACCCCGGTGGCCGCCGGCCCGAGCGACGCGCCGGTGGTCGTGGCCCTCGGCGGTGGCCACGGCCTGGCGGCGTCGCTGGCCGCGCTGCGCCACCTGACCGACCGCCTCACGGCCGTCGTGACCGTCGCGGACGACGGCGGCTCGAGCGGCCGGCTGCGCCGCGAGCTCGGGGTGCTGCCCCCCGGAGACCTGCGGATGGCGCTGGCCGCACTGTGCGACGACACCCAGTGGGGCCGCACCTGGCGCGACGTGCTGCAGCACCGGTTCGCCAGCCAGGGCGAGCTGCACCACCACTCGGTCGGCAACCTGCTGATCGTGGCCGTGTGGGAGCTGCTCGGCGACCCCGTCGAGGGGCTCGACCTCGTGGGCCAGCTGCTCGGCGCGCGCGGCCGGGTGCTGCCGATGAGCGCCGTGCCGCTCGACATCGAGGCCGTCGTCCTCGGGCTGGACCCCGCCGACCCGTCGGCCGTCAGCTCGGTGCGCGGCCAGGTGGCGGTCGCGACCACACCCGGCAGCGTGGCCTCGGTGCGGCTGGTGCCCGACGACCCACCGGCCTGCCCCGAGGCCGTGCAGGCCGTCCTGGACGCCGACTGGGTGGTGCTCGGCCCCGGCTCGTGGTTCACCAGCGTCATGCCCCACCTGCTGGTGCCCGACCTGCGCCGGGCCCTGTGCGAGACGACCGCCCAGCGGATGATCACCCTGAACTTGACCGACCAGGCGGGGGAGACCGACGGGTTCAGCGCCGAGAACCACCTCGAGGCGCTGTTCCTGCACGCCCCCGAGCTGATGGTCGAGGTGGTGCTCGCCGATCCGGCCGTGGTGACCGACCGCCGGTCGCTGGAGCAGGTCTGCGCGAGCGTCGGCGCCCGGCTGGTGGTCTCGAGCGTCGCCTCCTCGAACCAGCCCGAGGTGCACGACGAGCTGCGCCTGGCCGCCGCCTACCGCGACGTCCTGGGCTGACCCGCACGGTCCGCGCCGTCCCCCGCGGGACGGCGGCAGTGGCAGGATGGCCGTCATGGCGATGACGGCGATGGTCAAGGACGAGCTGAGCCGCCTGCCGATCACCAAACCCTGCTGCCGCAAGGCGGAGGTGTTGGCGAGCCCGCGGGTCGCCGGGGGGCTGCACATCGTCGCCGGGCGCATCGTCGTCGAGGCCGAGCTCGACACCGGCCAGTCGGCCAGGCGCCTGCGCAAGGACGTCGCCGAGGTCTTCGGCCACGTCAGCGAGGTGCTGGTCGTCGCCCCGGGGGGCCTGCGCCGAGGCACCCGGTACGTCGTGCGCGTCACCAAGGACGGCGAGGCGCTGGCCCGCCAGACCGGGCTGATCGACGGGCGGGGCCGGCCCGGGCGGGGGCTGCCGCCGCAGGTCGTCTCCGGTGCGGTCTGCGACGCCGAGTCGGCCTGGCGCGGGGCGTTCCTCGCCCACGGGTCGCTGACCGAGCCCGGCCGCTCGTCCGCCCTCGAGGTCACCTGCCCGGGCCCCGAGGCCGCGCTGGCGCTGGTCGGCGCTGCTCGACGGCTCGGCATCTCGGGCAAGGCCCGCGAGGTGCGCGGCGTCGACCGGGTCGTGATCCGCGACGGGGACGAGATCGCCGCGCTGCTCACCCGGCTCGGTGCGCACGACGCGCTGATGGCGTGGGAGGAGCGTCGGATGCGCCGCGAGGTGCGGGCCACCGCCAACCGCCTGGCCAACTTCGACGACGCCAACCTGCGGCGCTCGGCCCGGGCCGCTGTCGCCGCGGGCTCACGGGTCGGGCGCGCGCTGGAGATCCTCGGCGAGGACGTCCCCGAGCACCTGCGCGAGGCCGGCCACCTGCGGCTGGCCCACAAGCAGGCCAGCCTCGAGGAGCTCGGCGCCCTGGCCGACCCCCCGATGACCAAGGACGCCGTCGCCGGCCGGATCCGCCGGCTGCTGGCCATGGCCGACAAGCTCGCCCAGGACGAGGGCGTGCCCGGCACCGACGCCAACCTCACCCCGGACATGCTCGACGCGTGAGATCGGGGTCCTTGCGACCCACCGCCATCCCCTACTGTCGGACCACACGTCCGTCCCGTCCAGGAGGCTCCTCTCGTGACCGTTCGCGTCGGCATCAACGGCTTCGGCCGTATCGGCCGCAACTTCTTCCGCGCCGTGCTCGCGTCCGGTGCCGACATCGAGATCGTCGGCATCAACGACTTGACCGACAACAAGACGCTGGCCCACCTGCTGAAGTACGACTCGGTGCTCGGCCGGCTGCCCGCCGACGTCACCCACACCGACGACGACATCACCGTCGGGGGCAAGAGCGTCAAGACCTACGCCGAGCGCGACCCGGCCGCCCTGCCGTGGGGCAACCTCGGCGCCGACATCATGATCGAGTCGACGGGCCGGTTCCGCACCCGCGAGGCTGCGGCGGCGCACCTGGCTACCGGCGCGTCCAAGGTGCTGCTGTCCTCCCCGGGTAAGGGCGTCGACGCCACGATCGTGATGGGGGTCAACGACCAGACCTACGACCCCGCGCGGCACCACATCATCTCGAATGCGTCGTGTACGACGAACTGCGTCGCGCCGATGGTGAAGGTGCTGCTCGACAGCTTCGGCATCGAACAGGGCTACATGACCACCGTGCACGCCTACACCGGCGACCAGAACCTGCTGGACGGGCCGCACAAGGACCCGCGTCGGGCCCGTTCCGCGGCGGTGAACATCATCCCTACGACCACCGGTGCTGCCCGGGCCGTCGGTGAGGTGATCCCGGCGATGAAGGGCCGGCTGGACGGTGTCGCGCTGCGCGTACCCGTCGTCGACGGGTCGTTGGTCGACCTCGCAGTGCTGCTCGAGCGGGAGGTCACCGTGGCGGAGGTCAACGCCGCGTTCGAGGCCGCTGGAACGACGGGGCCGCTGGCCGGTCGCCTGCGCTACACCACCGATCCGGTCGTCTCGAGCGACGTCATCGGCGACTCCGCCTCCTGCGTCTTCGACTCGGAGCTGACCCAGGCGGCGGGCCGTCTGGTCAAGGTCTTCGGCTGGTACGACAACGAGTGGGGCTACACCGCGCGCCTGGTGGACCTGACCCGGCTCGTCGCGGCAACCCAGGGCTGAGCCGGTGCTCGAGATCCGGTTCCACGCGTCGCCGAGCTGAACATCGCGGCTGCCCGGGCCGCCCCACGACAGGGTCAGGCAGGGCAGCGGTGCGCCCGAGCGATCGCCCAGGCCGTGGCAGGGTGCCGCCCCGCGGTGGTGCCTGCGTACCCGATCACCCCGCAGACCCACATCGTGGAGGCGATCGGCGCGATGGTGAAGGCGGGCCCGCTCAGCCGCTGCGAGTACCTCACCGTCGAGTCCGAGTTCAGCGCGATGTCGGTGGCCATCGGTGCCTCGGCGGCAGGGGCCCGCACCTACACCGCGACCGCCAGCCAGGGGCTGCTGTTCATGGCGGAGGCGCTCTACAACGCAGCCGGCCTCGGACTGCCGATCGTCATGACGGTGGCCAACCGGGCCATCGGTGCGCCCATCAACATCTGGAACGACCACAGCGACTCGATGAGCCAGCGCGACGCCGGCTGGGTGCAGCTCTACGCCGAGGACAACCAGGCTGCTGTCGGGCTGCACATCGTGGCCTTCCGGCTGGCCGAGGAGCTGTCGGTCCCCGTGATGGTGTGCGTCGACGGGTTCGTCCTGACGCACGCGTTCGAGCCGATCGAGCTGCCCGGCCAGAAGCTCGTCGACGCCTCCCTCCCGCCCTACCACCCACGGCAGGTGCTGGACCCCGACGATGCGGTGACCATCGGGGCAATGGTCGGCCCGGAGGCCTTCACGGAGGTGCGCTACCTGGCGCATCACCAGC
>JACMOY010000257.1 GCA_014377795.1 Actinomycetota bacterium
GCGCCGCGGCTGGGCCTGAGTGCAGGCGGGACCCGGGGCGAGCGCCGTCCCCGGTGACTCGGGCGGGACCCGGGACGAGCGCCGTCCCCGGTGACTAGGGTCGGCGCATGGCACTGAGCTGGAGCCGCATCGCCGGCGAGGCCCTGCGCGCGGCGGTGCGCGCCGGCGTCCGCTCCCTCGGCGGTAGCCGCAGCTCCACCCGCGCCCGCCCGAGCGCCGGCCGGCGCCCCGACGTCACCGGGTCGCGGCCCACCTACCCCGGGGACCACCGCGGCCCGGCCCGCATCGATTACCGGCCCCGCGCCGACGGTCGCGCCGACCCGGGCGAGGTCGTGTGGACCTGGGTGCCGTACGAGGAGGACCACTCCCGCGGCAAGGACCGGCCCGTGCTCGTGGTGGGTCAGGACGGTCCGTGGCTGCTCGCGCTGATGCTCAGCAGCAAGGACCACTCCGGCCCCGGGACCGACGAGGCGGACGA
This sequence comes from Actinomycetota bacterium, assembly GCA_014377795.1. Taxonomy (GTDB): domain Bacteria; phylum Actinomycetota; class Actinomycetes; order Actinomycetales; family Angustibacteraceae; genus JACMOY01. The sequence continues at coordinate 479 of JACMOY010000257.1, forward strand.
GGCCCGGCACGGGCGGCGCTGGCTCGAGCTCGGACCCGGCCCGTGGGACCGGCAGGGGCGCGCGAGCGGGGTGCGCACCGACCGGGTCGTGCGCGTCGACCCCACCGCCGTCCGACGCGAGGGGGCCCAGCTGGACCGAGCGCGCTTCGAGCGGGTGGCCTCGGCGCTGCGCACCGAGCGCGGCTGGACCTGACGGCGCTGTTGGTCGGTGCTCGCGCCCGCTGGTAACCTCAAAGCCAAGCGTTCCCGAACCATCCTCCAGACCAAGGCGAGAGTGCTCACCCGTGGCGAACATCAAGTCCCAGATCAAGCGCAACCTGACCAACGCCAAGCGCACCGAGCGCAACAAGGCCGTCAAGAGCGAGCTGCGCACCGTCGTGCGCGCCGTGCGCTCCGCGATCACTGCCGGTGACGCCGCAGCAGCGACCACCGCCGTGCAGGTCGCCTCGCGCAAGCTGGACAAGGCCGTCAGCAAGGGCGTCATCCACAAGAACCAGGCCGCGAACCGCAAGTCGGCGCTGGCCAAGCAGACCGCCGCGCTCTGACCCGAGCCGCCCCCGACGGCGCTGGTCCCCCCCGGGGGGCCGGCGCCTTCCGCGTCCCCCCTCCCTCTCCCCCTCCCCCGCACTTGCTGCACTATCTGCCGCCCCGCCCGCAGCAGCGACAGCACTTGCGGCACTAAGTGCGGCGCTCTCCCGCGGGGCCGGCGGCACTTGCTGCACTAAGTGCGCGGTTTGGCGCAGTGGCGGGCGGCAGGGGTCGAGCGCGGGCCGGTCAGGGGTGGGTGCGGCGGGCGGCACCGATGGCGAGCACGGCCTTCTCGACGGCGTAGACCGGGTCGCCGGCGCGCTTGCGGGGGTCGGGCAGACCGCCCTTGACCGCGAGGTCGGCGTCGGCGACGGCCTCGATCGCGGCGGCCAGCCCCTCGCCGGTCCACCCGCGCAGCTGCCGGCGCGCCTTGTCGACCTGCCACGGGGCCATCGCCAGCTCGCGCGCGGCGTCCACGGCCCGGGCGTTGCCCGCGGCGGACACCTTGGCCAGGGACCTGAGCCCCATCGCCAGCACGGCCACGACGGGCACCGGGTCGACGCCGGACGACAGGGCGTGGCGCAGCAGGCCGAGCGCCTCGTCGGTCTGACCGGCGATCGCCGCGTCGGCCACCTTGAACCCGGTCGCCTCGACCCGCCCGCCGTAGTAGCGCTCGACGACGTCGGTGTCGACGGGCGGGGCGTCGGTGGGCTGGCCCTGCGGCGGCAGCGTGTCGGCCATCAGCTGCGAGCAGGCGCTGGCCAGCTCGCGCAGGTCCTGACCGACGGCCTCGACCAGGGCCCGGACGGCGTCCGGCGTGACCTGACGCCGGGCAGCGCGGAACTCGCGGACGACGAAGTCGGTCTTCTCTGCCTCGGTCTTGACCTGGGGGCACGCGTGCAGCACGGCGCCGGCAGCCTTCGCGGCGTCCAGCAGCCCCTTGCCCCGCGTACCGGTGCGGTGGCGCAGCACGAGGACGACGTCCGCCTCGGGCGCGGTGACCAGCGCCCGCGCGTCGGCGATCAGGTCGTCGGACGCCTCCTCGAGCCCCCGGATCACCACCAGCTTCGCCTCGCCGAACAGCGAGGGGCTGGTGTGGACGGCCAGGTCGCCGCGCTCGTAGGCGTCAGCGCGGACGTCGACGACCTGGACGGCCGGGTCGGCCCGGCGAGCGGCGGCCTGCACCGCGCTGACCGCGCGCTCGGCGAGCAGGTCCTCGGGGCCGGTCACCAGGTGCAGGGCGGGCGGCGCAGCGGTCATGGCGCTGACGCTACCCGCGGCCACCGACGGGGGTGGCATCAGCGGGCTGTGGACGATCCGGAAGATGAGGACGAGGTGTGTGAGCGCGGCCCCGAGGTCGCGAGCGCCGGCCCCGAGGCCCCTGCGACGACCGCGAGGTCGCCGAGCAGGTCCGTGCGGGCGATGACCGCCCCGAGGCCGCCGAGCAGCCGCAGCGTCGAGTCGGCCGGGTGGCCGTAGTCGTTGCCGGCGCCCACGCTGATCAGCGCGAGGCGCGGCCGGGCCAGCGCCAGCAGACCGGGGTCCTGCTTGGCGGACCCGTGGTGCGCGACCTTGAGCACGTCGACGCCGGGCTGCGGCAGCGCGCCCAACCGGACGGCGATCACGCGGGCGGCCTCGGGCTCGATGTCGCCGGCCAGCAGCAGGCTCAGACCGCGGCTCTGCACCCGCAGCACCGCGCTGGAGTTGTTCGGGACCGACCCCTCGTGGATCACCCGCCCGGGCCACAGCACCTGCCAGGTGAGCGTCCCGGTCCGCACGCTCTCACCGGCGCGGGTCGACCGGACGACGACCCCGGCCTCGGCGCACCACGCGCCCACAGCCCGCGCCCGCTCGGGCGGGTCGTCGACGATCGTGGTCAGCACCGCACCGACCCGGCGTCCGCGCAGCGCCCCGGGCAGGCCGTCGACGTGGTCGGCGTGGAAGTGGGTCAGGACGACGGCGTCCAGGGACCGCACGCCCAGGCGGGTCAGGCACCGGTCGACGTCGTCAGGTGCGGGCCCCGCGTCGACGAGCACCGCCCGACCCGGCGCGGTGCTCAGCACCAGGGCGTCGCCCTGCCCGACGTCGCAGACGACCAGCACCCACCCCGGCGGCGGCCACGCGGAGGGGCCCGGCACCGGCAGCACGAGCGCGAGGGCGACCGCGAGCCCACCGGTCGCCGCGACCGGACGACGTCGCGCGTGCCGGGCGAGCAGCGGCCCCGCCGCCACCAGCGCGGCGGTGCCGACAGCCAGCGTCAGGGCGCCGCGCGCGCCCCCGGGCCAGTCGACCTGACCACCCGGGACCTGCGCCAGCCGACGCGCCACCAGGGCGATCACCGAGCACGGCCAGCCGGCGACGACCGCCAGCAGGTGCGCCAGCGGCGCGGAGGCGGGCGAGACCACGGCAGCGACCAGGCCGAGCACGGTGGCCGGCGCCACCAGGGGCGCCACGAGGGCGTTCGCCGGGATCGCCACCAGGCTGACCTGGCCCGAGAGCAGCACCACCACCGGCCCGCAGACCGCCTGGGCGGCGAGCGGGATCGCGATCGCCGCCGCCAGCCAGGCCGGCAGCCACCGGGACAGCCAGCTGGTCCAGGGCCGCGCCAGCAGCAGCAGGCCCAGCGTGGCCAGCACCGACAGCGCGAAGCCGTAGGACCGGGCCAGCCAGGGGTCGACGACGAGCAGCACCAGTACGGCCGTGCTCAGGGCCGGGACGCCGGTGCGTCGGCGCGACCCGGCGACAGCCAGCAGCCCGATGACCCCCATGACGGCCGCCCGCAGCACGCTGGGCTCGGGCCGGGCCAGGACGACGAACCCCCCGAGCACCACCGCGGCGGCGACCAGGCGCGACCGGCGGCCGAGGCCCGCCAGGCGGCCCAGCGCGAGCGCGAGGACGCAGACGATGGTGACGTTGGTGCCCGAGACCGCCGACAGGTGTGTCAGCCCGGTGGCCCGCATCGCGTCCACCAGCCCCGGCGGCTGCCGCGAGGTGTCACCGACGACCAGCCCCGGCAGCAGGCCCCGCGGGTCCGGTGACAGGCTCGCGGCAGCCCGGCGCAGTCCGGCCCGCAGCCGCTCGGTTCCCCGGGCCACCGCGGGCGCGCCCCCGGTGACCTGCGGCGGCCCACGAGCGCTCAGGGTCGCCACGACGTCATCGCCGGGTCGGGCCGGCGCCAGCCGGCCGGTCGCCCGCAGCCGCTCACCCCGGTGCAGCTGTGCCCACCGGGCGTCGGCGAAGACCAGCACCCGGCTGCGCACCGCCGTCCGGGCGCCGCGGCCCTCGACGGCACGCAGCGAGAGCTGCAGCAGGACGATCTGACGACCCGCCAGCCGCGTCGGCCCGGCCAGCGGGCGGGGGTCGCTCGCCACCGACCCCTCGACCCGGACGACGGCCCCGGCGGCGGCCAGCGAGCGCACCGTCCCGGCGTCGCGCGCCAGTGACTGCAACCCCGCCGCCCCCAGGCACAGCGCGGTCGCGGCCAGAGCGAAGGCCAGCGCCGCACGCAGCCCACTCACCGACCGCCGGCCGAGGCCCACCCGAGCGACTGAGGCGCCAGCAGCGACCAGCCCGGCGGCCACCCCGACCCGCCACCACGACGGCACAGCCAGCGTCGCTGCGGTCACCGTCCACGCGGTGAGCGCGCCCGGCAGCAGTCGCAGGTCAGGACCCTGCTCCGGCGCGGGCTCTGGCGGCGGGTCGGCCCCGGACACACCCGCACCAGCGGCCGCAGCCGGCTGAGCACGGCTTCGCCGATGCCGCTGACCTCACCGAGCTCGTCGACGCTGCTGAACCGGCCGTGCTGGCTGCGCCAGTCCAGGATCCGTCGGGCGAGAACCGGCCCGACGCCGGGCAGGGCGTCGAGGTCGGCCGCCCCCGCCGCGTTCAGGTCGACCGGGGCGATCGCGGTGCCGGTGCCACCTGACCCGGGTGCGACCGGACCGGCCACCAGCGCGGCTGCCTCGCCCGGCCGCGGCACGACGACCTGTTCACCGTCGACCACGAACCGCGCGAGGTTGACCCGCGCCAGGTCCGCCGCGGGCAGGGCACCACCAGCGGCCGCGAGCGCCTGCTGCACGCGGGCACCCGCGGGCAGGTCGACGACCCCCGGGTGCCGCACCTGCCCCACCACGTGCACCGCGACCCGGGACGCCCGGGTGCCCGTCACCGCGGGGGACGACGTCGGCACGAGGGGTGCTGCCAGCGACGGCGAGGGCGGCGGCAGCGGCTCGGGCACCGACCTGCGGCCGGCGAGGACCGCCCGGCCACCGAGCACCACGACCACGAGGGCGACCACGACGAGCAACCCGAGCAGCGCCTGCGGACTGACCCCGACGCGATCTGCAGCCAGCTCGGTCACCTCGCCCACGCGGTTGCGGGCGCGGACTCGACGACGGTTCGGTGCGGCAGGCATGCGGCGACGCTAGAAAGCGACCACTGCCGTGTCGAGTGGCTACCCCCGGGTTGTGGACGGCGGGACGAACCGCGCGCCTGTGGACGCCGGTCGGCCGAGCCGGGGTGAGACCACGACGGCGAGCATCCCCGGGCCGACGTGCGCGCCGACGACCGCGCCGACCTCGCCCACGACGACCTCGGCGCCCGGCAGCGCCGTCCGCAACCGTCCCGCCAGCCGTTCGGCGGCGTCCGACGCGTCGAGGTGGTGCACCGCGACGTCGACCCTGCCGACCGCTGCGGCGATCGCGAGCTCCTCGAGCCGGGCCAGCGCCCGGGTGCTGGTGCGCACCTTCTCCAGCGGCGCGATGTGCCCGTCCTGCAGCACCAGCAGCGGCTTGATCGCGAGCGCCGAGCCCAGCAGCGCCGCAGCCGGCCCGATCCGGCCGCCCCGGCGCAGGTGCTCGAGCGTCGCGACGTAGAAGAACGTGCGGGTGACCTCGGCCCGGCGGCGGGCCGCCACGGCGATGTCGTCGGCGTCGTGGCCGGCCGCTGCGGACGCCGCCGCCTCGATCACCAGAAACCCCAGGCCCATGCCGAGCGAGCGCGAGTCGACCACCGTGGTCGGCACCGGTGAATCGCGCGCGGCGAGGACGGCCGACTCGTGGGTGCCTGAGATCCCGGCCGAGATGTGCATCGACACGATCGCGTCGGCGCCGCCGTCCGCGAGACGGGTGTAGGCGTCCAGCAGCGCCTGCGGGCTCGGCCGCGACGTGGTCACCGGCGTCCACGTGCGCAGCGCGGCCGCGATCGCCCGCGAGTCGATGTCGACGCCCTCGTCGAACGCCCGCCCGCCGACGACGACCTGCAGCGGCACGACCACCACACCCGTGTCGCGGGCCACCGCGGCCGGCAGGTACGCCGTCGAGTCGGTGACGATGGCGACGCTCACCGGGTGGCTCAGACCGGCACGATGTTGACGAGCTTCGGTGCCCGGACGACGACGGTGCGGATCTCACGGCCGGCCAGGGCGACCGTGACCTTCTCGCTGGCCAGGGCCAGCACGCGCAGCTCGTCCTCACCGATGCCGGGCGGAACCTCGAGCCGGTCGCGCACCTTGCCCTGCACCTGCACCACGCAGGTCACCGCGTCGAGCACCAGCAGCGCCGGGTCGGCGGTGGGGAACGGCTCGAACGCCAGCGAGGTCTGGTGCCCGAGCAGCCGCCACATCTCCTCGGCCAGGTGCGGCGCGAGCGGTGCAGTCATCAGCACCAGCGGCTCGGCCAGCTCGCGCGGCACGGCGTCCAGCTTGGTCAGGGTGTTGTTCAGCTCGATCAGCTTGGCCACGGCGGTGTTGAACCGCAGCGCCTCGAAGTCGCGGCTGACCCCCTCGATCGCCCGGTGCAGGGACTGCCTCGACGCCAGGTCGGCGGGAGCCTCGGTGACCCGCAGCCCACCGGTCGACTCGTCGACGACGTTGCGCCACAAGCGTTGCAGGAAGCGCAGCGACCCGACGACGGCGCGCGTCTCCCACGGGCGCGAGACGTCGAGCGGTCCCATCGACATCTCGTAGACCCGGAAGGTGTCGGCGCCGTACGCGTCGTACATCTCGTCCGGCGTGACGACGTTCTTCAGCGACTTGCCCATCTTCCCGTACTCGCGGGTCACCGGTGCGCCCTCGAACGACCAGCTGCCGTCGGCCCCCTCGACCACCTCGGCGGCCGGCACCGGCTGACCGCGCCCGTCGCGGTAGGCGTACGCCTGGATGTAGCCCTGGTTGAACAACCGGCGGAACGGCTCCGAGCTGGTGACGTGGCCGAGGTCGAACAGCACCTTGTGCCAGAACCGCGAGTACAGCAGGTGCAGGACGGCGTGCTCGACGCCACCGACGTACAGGTCGACCCCGCCGGGGTCGGACGCCGAGCGCGGGCCCATCCAGTAGGCCTCGTTCTGCGGGTCGACGAAGGCGCTCGCGTTCTCGGGGTCGAGGTAGCGCAGCTCGTACCAGCACGACCCGGCCCACTGCGGCATGACGTTCAGCTCGCGCCGGTAGGTGCGCACCCCGTCACCGAGGTCGAGCTCGACGGTGGTCCAGTCCCCCGCCCCCGACAGCGGCGGGATCGGCTCGCTGACGGCGTCGTCGGGATCCAGGGTCTGCGGCCGGTAGTTCTCGACGTCCGGCAGCAGCACCGGCAGCATCGACTCGGGCAGCGCCCGCGGCTGGTCGTCCTCGTCGAACACGATCGGGAACGGCTCGCCCCAGTACCGCTGCCGGCTGAACAGCCAGTCGCGCAACCGGTAGGTAACCGTACTCTCGCCCAAACCCTTGCGCTGCAACCATTCCACGATACGAAGCTTGGCGTCAGCAACCCCTAACCCGTCCAGCGACACCTCGTCATTGGCCGAGTTGACCGCCGGCCCGTCGCCGGTGAAGGCCTCGCCGGTCCAGTCCGCGGACGGCTGCACGGTGCGCACGATCGGCAGGTCGTACGACGTCGCGAACGCCCAGTCGCGCTCGTCCTGCGCCGGCACGGCCATGATCGCGCCGGTGCCGTACCCCATCAGCACATAGTCGGCGACGAACACCGGAACCGGTCGGCCCGTCACGGGGTTGGTCGCGAAACCTCCGGTGAAGACCCCGGTCTTCTCGCGGCCCTCGGCCTGGCGCTCGAGGTCGGTCTTGGCTGCCGCCACCTCGCGGTACGCCGCGACGGCGGACGTCGGGTCGCCGGCGCCGGCGGTCCAGGCGGGCTTGGTCCCGTCCGGCCACGCGCCGGGCACCAGCGCGTCGACCAGCGGGTGCTCGGGCGCGAGCACCACGAACGTGGCCCCGAACAGCGTGTCCGGCCGCGTGGTGGACACGCTGATGTCGCCGCGCTCGGTGGTGAACCGCACGGTCGCGCCCTCGCTGCGGCCGATCCAGTTGCGCTGCATGTGCTTGACCGGGTCGGGCCAGTCCAGGCCGTCCAGGTCGGCCAGCAGGCGGTCGCCGTACGCGGTGATGCGCATCTTCCACTGGCGCAGGTTGCGCTTGAACACCGGGAAGTTGCCGATGTCGCTGCGTCCGTCGGCGGTGACCTCCTCGTTCGCCAGCACCGTCCCGAGGCCGGGGCACCAGTTGACCAGCGCGTCGGACAGGTAGGCCAGCCGGTGGTCGTCGATGACGCGGCGCTGCTCGGCGCTCGACAGACCACCCCAGGTGCCACCGCCGGGCACGGGTCGCGTGCCGGACGCCAGCTCGGCCCTCAGCTCGTCGACGTGCCGGGCCCGGCCGCGGCACTCGTCGGCCTCGGCGTCGAACCACGCGTCGTAGACCTGCAGGAACACCCACTGGGTCCAGCGGTAGAAGTCGACGTCGGTGGTCGCGGGCGAGCGCCGGTCGTCGTGCGCAAGACCCAGCCGGCGCAGCTGACGGCGCATGTTCGCGATGTTCGCCTCGGTGGTGGCCCGCGGGTGCGCTCCGGTCTGGATCGCGTACTGCTCGGCGGGTAGGCCGAAGGCGTCGTAGCCCAGGGCGTGCAGCACGTTGCGACCACGCATCCGCTGGAACCGGCCGTAGACGTCGGTCGCGATGTACCCCAGCGGGTGACCGACGTGCAGGCCCGCGCCGCTGGGGTAGGGGAACATGTCCAGGATGTAGAGCTTCTCTCGGCCGGCGACCTGCTCGGGGTCGGCCCAGGGGCCCGCCGGGTTCGGCGCCCGGAAGGTGCCCTCGCTGTGCCAGCGGTCCTGCCACTGCGCCTCGATCCGCGCGGCCAGGTCAGCCGTGTAGCGGTGCGCCGGTTGATCGGGCTCGCCGGCCCGGATGGTCGTGCTCGTCTGCTCGCTCATGTCGTCCCGTCTGGTCGCCCGACGCGCCACGGGGCGCGGGGCTGCTGCGTGGTGCCGGGGGACCGCGACGCGCACGCGTCGGGGCAGTCCGCACGGGCCGCGCTGACGCGGGCCGGGCCCGGCTGGGCCGACACCGCTAGGAGGTCAGCGCGGCCGGCTAAGAAGCACGTCGGCCCTCACGGGGCCAGGTTAGCGCAGGGCGGGCTCAGCCCTGCCAGCCGCCGGGGTGGCGCGGGTGCGGGCGCTGCGGGCTCTGCTCGAGCCGGGTCGGCCGGTACGCCGGAGCGCCCGCCTCGCGGCGCAGGGCGCGCCGTAGGTGCATCTCGCGGCCGGCGAGGCGCAGCATCGTGTCGACGGTGCCGTCGTCCCACGGCTCGAGCACCGACCCGCCGGCGCTGACACGCGCTTGCCAGATCCGGCGGTCGATCGAGGTGTGCTCGACGCAGTGCGCCCGGATCCGCCGCTCCATCTCCAGCGGGGCGAGCCCGGTGCCCGGGCCGACGACGACGAACTCGTCGTCGCCCCACCGGGCCACGGCGTCGGTGGCTCGGGTCGAGCGGCGCAACCCCTCGGCGACGGTCAGCAGGACGTCGTCCCCCGCGCTGTGGCCAAGCTCCTCGTTGACCCGCGACAGGCCGTCGACGTCGACGAAGATGCAGTACACGGCGTCGCCGCGACGGCGCGCGGACTCCAGGATCTGGCCACCGAGCAGCGCGAGGCCGCGACGGTTGGTCAGCCCCGTGAGCGCGTCGTGGACGGCGACGTCCTGCGCCCGCTCGATCGCCCGGTCGGTCTCGGCGCGCTCGCGCTCACTGCGCGCGCGGGTGAGGACGGCCACCCCCGCCGCGGCCAGCAGCGCCAGTCCCGACAGCGCCCACGAGCTGCGCTGGGCCGAGGTGATGCGCCCCGCCTCGGCGAGGAACAGGGCGAACCCGGTGAGCCAGCCGACCACGGCCGCGATGACGGCCACCGCGCCACGCCAGCACGAGCCGACGCCGAGCCCGGTGAGCGCGACCGCCAGCACCAGGACGGCGACCCAGGCCAGGTCGAGGGTGAGCGCCAGGGCCAGCGACCCACCCAGGGCCAGCGCCGCCGCGACGCCGTCGACGGCGTACGGGAAGCGGGCGGGCGGCCGGGCCAGGGACGCGTCGGGAGAGCTCACGGGCCCAGTGTCGTCACGCTCGGGGCCGGACTTGACACCGGGTCACCCGCGAACGCCGAACGGCGGCCTGCGCAAGGCAGACCGCCGTTCTCGGGGTGGAGCTGAGGGGATTCGAACCCCTGACCCCTTCCATGCCATGGAAGTGCGCTACCAGCTGCGCCACAGCCCCGTGCCCGAAGGCGACGCCGAGTCTATCGTCCGGCGAACCCCCGCGCCAAAACGCGGTGTGCGCCCACCTCAGGACTCGTCACCGACGACCTCCTCGGGCAGCGACCCGGCGTTGTGCTCCTCGAGCACCCAGCGCCGGTCGTCGTGCTCGCGCAGCAGGCTCCAGTGGCAGTTGCCGAGTCCCGAGAGCACCGGCCACGACGCCCGCGGCACGCCCAGCATGTGGTGCAGCCCGGACGACGCGGCCCCCCCGTGCGTGACCGCCACGAGCAGACCGCCGCCCGGCAGCCGCGCCGCGTGCTCGACCAGCGCCGCACTCATCCGGGCGCCCACCTCGCTGCGCGTCTCGCCGTCGACACCCGCCGGCACGTCCGCACCGGCGCTCCAGCTGGCTCGCGCCTGGGCGTACCGCTCGTCCATCTCGGTGGTGGTCAGGCCCTGCCACCGGCCGGCGAACGTCTCGCGCAGCCGCTCGTCGTAGGTGACCGGCAAGCCGGTGCGACGCGCCAGGGCACCCGCTGTGTCGCGGGCGCGCCGCAGGTCGGAGGAGACGAGCAGGTCCGGGCGCAGCCGGGCCAGCAGCTCGCCGGCGCGCTCAGCCTGACCCCGTCCCACGTCGTCCAGGTCGATGTCGAGCTGGCCCTGGAACCGGGACTGGACGTTCCAGGTGGTCTGGCCGTGCCGCAGCAGCAGGACCCGGCGCCGCGCGTGGCTCACGCGTCGTAGCGGTCGGACTCGCGAGGCCGGCCGCGGGACTGCGCCGGCAGCTCGATCAGCGGGCAGTCCTTCCACAACCGCTCGAGCGCGTAGAAGATCCGCTCCTCGTCGTGCTGCACGTGGACGACGATCTGACCGTAGTCCAGCAGCACCCAGCGCCCGTCGCGCTCACCCTCGCGGCGTAGCGGCTTGGTGCCCAGGGTCAGCAGCCGCTCCTGGACGGCGTCGACGATCGATGCGACCTGACGCTCGTTGGGCGCCGAGGCGAGCAGGAAGGCGTCGGTGATCACGAGCTGCTCGCTGACGTCGATGGCCACGACGTCGGTCGCGAGCTTCTCGGAGGCGGCCGCGGCGGCGGCGAGCACCAGCTCGCGGGCGCGGTCGGTCGCGGTCACGGGAACTCCTTCGGTGAGGCGGTGGAGCGGGCCCACCAGCGTCTCACGCGTTGCCGCCCGGACCGAAGTCCCGCCCGAGCACCACCACCAGGTCGGCGATGGTCGGCGCGGTGTCGCTGACGCGCAGTGCCGCTGCGGTCAGGCCCAGGGCCTTCACGACCGCTGCACCGCGGGCCCGGCTGGCGCTGGAGCCGTCGGGCAGCAGCACGAGGGACTCAGCCACCCCGAACCCCTCGACGTTCCCCCCGCCCACGTACCGCAGCCCCGCCGCGACCAGCCGGGAGCGCGCAGCGTCACCCAGGCCCGGCGTACCCACGCCGTTCTGCACCAGCACCCGGGTGCGGCCACCGACCGGAACCGCGAGGGCAGCACCCGCCAGCCGCGAGCGCACCATGGCCGCGCTCGCGCCCTCGTCCAGGCCGTACGAGGTGCTCTCGCCACCCGCGTCGATGTCGTTGACCGGCAGCAGGGTCGAGGCCAGCCGGCCCTGGGCAGCCTCGGCGCGCAGCCCGCCCGTGGTGTCGACCACGGCGGCCAGCCCGGGGCCGGTGGGGGCCCGGGGCAGGGCTGCCAGGATCGAGCGGCGCTGGTCGGCCGCGACGGGCAGCGCCCCCAGGACGGCCTCCACGA